>QIGN01000022.1 GCA_003228955.1 Hyphomicrobiales bacterium | reverse complement strand
CCCTGACCCGAGATGTCGTCCTGCCGGTTGGGATTCACCACAGCCAGGGCGTCGGGCAATTTTTCATCCGCCTGATGGTGGTCGAGAACCAGAACGTCCGCGCCAAGCGCCCGGGCGCGGGCAATGGGTTCATGAGAGAGGGTGCCGCAGTCAACGGTTATGATGAGGCTGGCGCCGCCATCGATAAGCTGTTCGAACGCCTCGACGCTCGGGCCGTAGCCTTCAAGCGTCCGGTCGGGGATGTAAAACTCCGCTTCGTGACCATGTGCGGCGACAAAACGGCGAATGAGCGCCACGCTGGCCGCGCCATCCACGTCATAGTCGCCGAAAATCGACATCGGCCGCTTGTCGCGGATGGCATTCGCCATGCATTCGGCCGCGGCGTCCATATCCCGCAGGCTGGAAGGATCAGGCATCAATGCTTTAAGTGACGGGTTCAGGTGATCGCCGATGGCATTCACACCGACACCCCGCCCGGCCAGAACCCGGGCAACGATTTCAGAAACGCCGCTTTCCTGCGCAATTGCTATCGCGGTGGTTTCATTCTCGGGCTGAAGCCGTTCCACCCACCTCATGCCACGCGCGGATTTCTCTACCCGCAAGAAGGCCCGCCTGGGTTCCTCACGTGCCAATATCCGGGGTTCAGGGGCTGTCATCAGGCTGCATCCTGAAGCCGGTCATACAATGAACCGGATGCTCTTGATGGCGGTTCACTTGTTCTGCCCGGCGCCATGTTCGGTTTTGATCCAGCGCACGGTGCGTGTCCTGGCGCGCATAACAACCGTTTCCGTTCTTGTCGCGCCGGCCCGAAAGCGCACGCCCTGAAGCATGGAGCCGCTGGTAACGCCCGTGGCGGCAAACAGAACATCGCCCGACGCCAGATCGTCCATGGTGTATTTCCGGTCGATGTCCTTGATTCCGATCTCGGCCACCCTCGCCCGGTGCTGATCGCTGGTCGCGTGGAGCCGAGCCTGTATCTGGCCGCCGATGCACCTCAGCGCCGCGGCCGCCAGCACGCCTTCCGGCGCTCCGCCAATGCCCAAATAGATGTCGATGCCTGTGTCGTCGGCGTTGGCGGTGTGAATAACACCGGCAATATCACCATCGCCGATCAAACGGATCGCGGCGCCGGCTTTGCGAACGCCTTCAATTAGTTTTGCATGCCTTGGACGGTCGAGGATGCAGGCGGTTATCTCTTCGATTGGCACGCCCTTGGCCTTTGCCAGCGCACTCAGATTGTCTTTTGGCTCGGCATCCAGATCGACCAGTCCAGGCTCAAAACCGGGACCAATCGCAATCTTCTCCATGTAAATGTCCGGTGCGTAAAGCAGGCTGCCCTTGTCGGCAAAGGCCACTACGGCCAGCGCGTTGGGTTCCGCTTTCGCGCAGATGGTGGTGCCTTCAAGCGGATCGACGGCAATATCGACTTCGGGTCCTTCGCCCTGCCCCACTTCCTCGCCGATATACAGCATCGGAGCTTCGTCGCGCTCGCCCTCGCCGATAACAATGCGTCCCCGGATGGGAAGGCGGTTGAGTTCTTTACGCATGGCATCGACGGCGGCCTGATCTGCCGCGACCTCATCGCCACATCCGCGCAGCCTTGCGGCGGCTATGGCCGCGGATTCCGTGACCCGGGCGATCTCCAGAGCCAGCATCCGGCTGAGGCCAGTGTCATCGTCGATTTTCTTCGCCATCGGCGTTTGCCCCTCTCAAAATGGAAACTACCGGATAATCAAATCCGCACTTCACAGTTTTTCAATCCGGATCATCCGTGGCCGGTCCTGCACGTTGCCCTCATCCTCAATTGCCTTGAGCGCAGCGCGGATCGCCGCTTCGGTTGTCTCATGGGTGATCATGACGACTGGCAGGGGCCCGCCGTCACCGCCGCGCGCGTCCAGCCCGGGCAATGCCGCGGCGGGACGCCTCTGAACGATACTCTCCAGCGAGATCCCGTGTTCCGCCATGCGCCCCGCGATCGCTGCAAATGCGCCCGTCCGGTCAAATACCTTGAGCCGGATGTAATAGCCGCCTTCATGGGAGCGCATCCGCGCGCGTTCATAGGGTTTGAGGTCTTCCGTGCGCCAGGCGAATGGCGGACTGATCCGCCCCTTGGCAATATCAAGGACATCGCTGATAACCGCGGATGCGGTAGGGCCCCCTCCGGCGCCCGGCCCGATCAGCAATATGTCGCCAACGAAATTACCGTCGAAGGCCACGCAATTGGTGACGCCGTCGACTTCCGCGATCGCTGTATTCTTTGGCACCATGGTCGGATGGACGCGTTGTTCGATCCCGCTTTCGGTTTGTTGCGCGACGCCCAGCAGTTTGATCCTGTAACCAAGATCGTCGGCGGCTTGGATATCGGCCAGCGAAATGGACTCAATTCCTTCCACATAAACCGTGTCGATTGACGTTTCGACGCCAAAGGCCAGCGACGTCAATATCGCCAGCTTGTGAGCCGTGTCATAACCGCCGATGTCAAATGTCGGATCGGTTTCCGCATAGCCGGCATCCTGGGCCTCCTGCAGGACTTCATCGAATGCCCGCCCCTCCTTCTGCATCTTGGTCAGGATATAGTTGCAGGTGCCGTTCAATATTCCGTAGACGCGCGTAATCTTGTTGGCGAGCAGGCTTTCCCGAATGGTCTTGATCGCCGGGATGCCGCCGGCAACCGCTGCTTCAAAACTCAGCGCCACCCCATTTGCGTCGGCCAGCCGGGCCAATTCAACTCCGTGATGGGCCAGCAGCGCCTTGTTTGCGGTCACAACATGCTTGCCCGCTTTCAACGCGGCTTCGACGGATGCTTTTGCAGCTCCGTCTTCTCCGCCGATCAATTCGACGAATACATCGATATCGTCCGATTTCGCCAGAGCGACGGCGTCATCGAACCATTTGTAGGGTGAAATATCGAACTCGCGATTTTTCCTCTGGTCGCGCGCGGACACAGCGCCAATTTCAACGGTGCAACCAACACGCGACGCGAATCTCTCGCCATGCAAGGTGATGAGTTTGAGGGTGGCAATGCCGACTGTGCCAAGGCCGGCAACACCAAGTTTCAGGGATTTACTCATCGCGCGTTCAAATCTGTGAGGAAGCAATGGGAATTACATTGTGCATCGATTCAAGCGGTTCAGACAGGAATTTCCTGATGCTGCGTCCCGCCTGCCGGATGCGTTGCTCATTCTCGACCAGGGCGATGCGCACATACCCTTCTCCGAATTCCCCAAAGCCGATCCCCGGTGACACCGCGACATGCGCTTTTTCTAGCAGCAGCTTCGAAAACTCCAGGGATCCAATCCGTGCAAATGGCTCCGGGATTGGCGCCCATGCGAACATGGTGGCCGTCGGCGCTGGTATTGACCACCCGGCACGCTCCAGCTGCTCAATCAGGCAATCCCTGCGCGCCTTATATACCGCACGAATTTCATCCACGCACTCCTGCGGGCCGTTGAGCGCCGCCGCCGCCGCAACCTGAATCGGCGTAAACGCGCCATAATCCAGATAGGATTTAACCCTTGCAAGCGCCGCGATCAGGCGTTCATTGCCAACAGCAAAACCCATACGCCAGCCAGGCATGGCATAGGTCTTGGACAGAGATGAAAATTCGACGGCAATATCAATGGCTCCAGGCACCTGCAAGAGCGAGGGCGGTGGATTATCATCAAAATATATTTCCGCATAGGCCACATCGCTCAATAAAATCAGATCGTGATTTTTCGCATAGGTCACCAGCTCGGAGTAGAAATCGAGGCTGGCAACTCTCGCGGTTGGATTGGCCGGGAAGTTGAGCACCAGCGCGATGGGTTTAGGTATGGAGTGGCGCATCGCCTGATCGACACCAGCAAGAAATTCCTCATCGGTTTTCGCCGGGACATGGCGAATTGCGCCGCCGGAAATGATGAATCCGAATTCGTGAATCGGATAAGTTGGATTGGGCACCAGAACAATATCGCCGGGCGCGGTAATGGCCTGCGCCATGTTGGCGAAGCCTTCTTTCGACCCCAGCGTGGCGACGATCTGCGTGTCCGGGTCAAGCGTCACGCCAAATCTGCGTTCATAATAGGCGGCCTGCGCGCGCCTCAACCCGGGGATTCCGCGCGAGGTGGAATACCGGTTGGTACGGGGTTTGGAGACAGTCTCGACCAGCTTCTCGACAATATGAGGCGGCGTGGGCATATCGGGATTGCCCATACCGAAATCGATAATATCATCGCCGCGCGCGCGCGCGCCTGCCTTGAGGCGGTTTACCTCCTCAAAAACATAGGGCGGCAGTCGTTTTATCCTGTGAAATTCCTGCAAGGTTCCGTCCCGCATTTTCAGCATCCGGCGCCGGAACAACCGGACCGGCAATTGCGGGGAGAGTTAAGACGGGAATTACCGGCTTCATCAAGAAAAAGATGTTCGCGCCCGGCGGAAGTCACATTGGCGCCGCCAGTCCGCAATCTGAAGATCCGTTGGAACTATCTGGATTTTTCGATCTCGTAGATCGCATTTTTCTGGTGCTTTACCTGATCATCCGCCAGGTTCCGCATTACCTCGTCCTTTTCCTCGGGGGACAGAATCTTGGTTTTGAGATCCTTGATCGTCGAAAGACTGGGATAGGGAATCGCCTCTACCGCGCAGCCGGCCAAGGTTGCGCCCATGCCGAGCAGGCCGAGACAGATTGCAAGTTTGCGGATTGTGTTCATTATACTGGTTGCCGTTTTGGCATCTCTATAAGTGTCGGCCGGCGACGGGTACAAGGATTCGGCAAAACATCACAGCCGCCCGTTGATCCTAACCGGCCCGGATTCAAATACGCATGATCGCGAGCACAATTTGCGGTCAGCAGCTAACCATGACCAGACTTAACGATAGATGAAACTTGGGGCGCCGGTATGACGGAAAAAAGAACACAAGATCAAGATAGCGCCGAAAATAAGGACACCGGACGCCCCCCCTTTAGCGATCCCAGGGAGCTGGCCCGCAACCTTGCGCGGTTTCTGGAACAGGGCGGCAAGGTGGTCGGCACTCTGGCCGAACGTTCAAAGGGCAATTCCGGCCCCTACAGCGCCTCAAGTGAGTTAAGCGAAGCGGCGAAGGCGCTGGGACAGGTTGCCGGGCAATGGGTGAACGACCCGGCCAGGTTCGCCGGTGCGCAAGGCAAGCTCCTGAAAGGCTATGCCGATTTATGGGGCCGCTCAGTGCGCCGTTTTCTTGGTGAGGACGTTGAGCCGGTTGCGAAACCCGCCCCGGGCGACGGGCGCTTCAAGGACGCGGACTGGAATGACAGCCAATTCTTCGATTTCTGGAAGCAGGCCTATTTGCTGACCGCCAATTGGGCCGAAGACATGGTTGAGAATACCGAGGGCCTCGACGAAAAGGACCGGCAAAAAGCCGAATTTTACGTCAACCAGATTTCCAGCGCGCTGTCCCCTTCAAATTTTGCGTTCACCAATCCCGAAGTGGTGCGCGAAACGTTGGCGACAAATGGGGAAAACCTGGTCAATGGAATGACGCAACTGGCTACGGATTTACAGGATTCCAAAGATATTCTGCGTGTCCGCCAGACCGATCTCGACGCCTTTGGGGTGGGACGCAATCTGGCGGTGACACCGGGCAAGGTTGTTTTTCAGAACGACATTATCCAGTTGATTCAATATTCGCCCACAACGGATACAGCCCATGAAGTGCCGCTGCTTGTTGTTCCGCCATGGATCAACAAATATTATATTCTGGATCTGGTGCCGGAAAAATCCTACATGGCCTGGGCTGTTGCCCAGGGCTTTACCGTGTTCATCGTTTCGTGGATCAACCCGGACAAGAAACTCGCGGCCAAAACGTTCGAAGACTATATGAAGGAAGGGGTTCTGGGCGCGGTGCGCGCGGTGCAGGAGGCGACGGGCCAGAAAAAGATCAATGCGCTTGGATACTGTGTTGGCGGGACCTTACTGGCCGCCACCCTCGCCTATATGGCGGCCAGGGGCGATGACCGGATTGCAAGTGCAACACTTCTGACGACCCAGGTCGATTTCACCAATGCGGGAGACCTGCAGGTCTTCATCGACGATACACAGCTCAAGGTGCTGGAAGAAATGATGGCGGAGCGCGGCTACCTTGAAGGCTCGCGCATGGCGGCGGTCTTCAATATGCTGCGGCCTCGCGATCTGATCTGGCCATATGTCGTGAACAATTACCTTCTTGGCAAGCAGCCCATGCCATTCGATCTCCTGTACTGGAACTCGGATTCCACGCGCCTTCCGGCCGCAAATCATATCTTTTATCTGCGCGAGTTCTATCTGGAGAACAATTTAGCGAAAGGTGAAATGAAGCTCGGGGGCGAGCAACTCAAGCTCAAGAAAATCGATTTGCCCATCTATGAGCTGGCGACGCGCGAAGACCATATTGCCCCGGCGGCCTCCGTGTTCGCCGGCGCAAAGGCGTTTTCGGGGCCTGTCCGTTTCGTGCTGGCCGGCTCGGGCCATATCGCCGGTGTCGTCAATCCGCCAGCCCGGCACAAGTACCAGCACTGGACCGGGAAAAAGCCCTCGTCCAGAAAGTTCCCTGCCGCGGCGCTTGAGGACTGGCTGAAAACCGCCAAGGAGCATTCCGGTTCATGGTGGCCTGACTGGAGTGAGTGGCTTGCAAAGCATTCCGGCGACAAGATTCCCGCACGCCATCCCGGCGACGGAGCGCTTGAACCGATTGAGGACGCGCCGGGCTCATATGTAAAAACGCGCCACTCATAGGCAAGAGGTTCCAAAGCGCCGCGGCTTATAGTCCCTCCTCTTCCGGCAGGCCCAGCATCAGGTTCAGATTCTGCACCGCCTGGCCCGATGCGCCCTTTCCCAGATTGTCCAGCAGCCCCATGACGACAACCTGGGACCCGGCATCATTTGCAAAGACATGCAATCTGAGTTCATTCGTTCCGTTCAGTAAACCTGGTTCCAGCCGTGGAATGTCTTTTCCTGCATCCGGAGCGGCAATGGTAACGCAACTCTGCCCCTTATAGTGAGACGCAAGAGTCTCATGGAGGTCACCTGCCGTTACCAGCCCCGGCATTGCCCACACGGGCAATGGCACCTGAACGATCATGCCCTGGGAAAACCGCCCGACACTCGGCATGAAGATAGGCGAATGGGAAAGTCCGCTCCAGTAGACAATTTCGGGAATATGCTTGTGCTTGAGTCCGTGTGCGTAGGTGAAAAAAGGCGATCCGGGAGAGGAACCCGGGTCTTCATTTTCATACTCCGCAATAAGGCTTTTACCGCCCCCGGAGTAGCCCGATATCGCGCTGATTGCGACGGGCCACTCCGATGGGACAATGCCTGCACTGATCAGTGGATGCAAAATTGCCACCGAGGCGATGGCATAACAGCCCGGATTGGTGACCCGCTTCGCATTCGCAATCAGATCGTGTTGGCCGGGCTCATATTCCGGGAAGCCGTAGACCCAGCCATCGGCGATCCTATGCGCGCTTGAGGGGTCGATCACCCGGGTTTGGGGGTTCTCGATCAGCGCAATGGCTTCGCGTGCGGCATCATCCGGCAGGCACAGGATGGCCAGATCGGCCTCATTCAACCTGTCGCGCCGCCGATCCGCATCCTTGCGCTCGTCTTCCCCCAGATGCAGCAACTCAATATCTTCACGCGCCTCAAGACGCGCCTTGATCTGAAGTCCTGTTGTTCCCGCTTCACCGTCTATAAATACCTTGGCGGCCATTTCGACCCTCGTGCATATGTTGCCTGTAAAAAAACGGGCGCCTCACCCGGAGACGCCCGATCATATCCTGATCCGTTTTCCCGGAAAGCTTACCGTTTGGAGAACTGGAAGCTTCGGCGGGCCTTCGCCTTGCCGTACTTCTTGCGCTCGACAACACGCGGGTCACGGGTCAGGAACCCGCCCTTCTTGAGCGTGTTACGGAGGCCCGGCTCATAATTTGTGAGTGCCTTGGAGATACCATGGCGCACGGCGCCGGCCTGGCCGGAAAGCCCTCCGCCACGCACCGTACAATTGATGTCAAACTGATCGGCACGCTCGGCGGCATTGATCGGCTGCATGAGAATCATCTGCAGCACGGGGCGGGCGAAATATTCAACATGGTCCTTGCCATTCACGACAATCCGCCCCGACCCCGGCTTGACCCAAACACGCGCCACCGCGTCTTTACGCTTTCCGGTGGCGTAAGCGCGTCCTTGTGCGTCGAGTTTTTGCTCATACACCGGCGCGGCCTCAATTTCGGCCGCGGGCTCCTGGCCAGTCATCTCGCCAAGATCTTCAAGTGTCTTCGCTTCTTCTTCGGCCATGACGATCAGGCGCTCCTCTTGTTCTTGGTGTTCAAACTGGCGACGTCCAACGCCGTGGGTTCCTGTGCCTGATGGGGATGCTCGCCCCCGGCATAGACGCGTAAATTGCTGAATTGCTTCCGCCCCATGGGCCCGCGCGGCAACATGCGCTCAACGGCCTTGAGCAGAATCCGTTCGGGATGTTTGCCTTCCAGGATATGCCCCGCCTTTACGCTCTTGATCCCTCCGGGATACCCGGTATGACGATAATAAATCTTGTCCGCCTTCTTTTTTCCGGTCAGCGTCACTTTGCCCGCATTCACAACAACGACGTGATCTCCGCAATCAATGTGGGGAGTGAACATCGGCTTGTGCTTGCCACGCAGGCGCATTGCAATCAGCGAAGCGAGCCGGCCAACCACAAGATCGCTTGCATCGATCAAAATCCACTGTTTCTCGACTTCGGAGGGCTTTGCCGAATAGGTTTTCATAACGAATGGTCCTGCTGAGCGTTTCCAGTTCCGCGACATCATCACCATCGCGCACGTGGGCCCGGTGTCTGGAATTTCCGGTTCAAAGTCAATTTGCAGGCGCATATTTATGCGGTTCATTCGACCTGGTCAACAGTAACCAAGGAAAATATTTCGCGAAAACAGATATTTACCAATGAGGTAGTATACTACCAATTGAAATCCTATCCTGATATTCACCCCTGTCATGGTGTGTGCACGCCGGTCCCGCTTGCTGTATTGTAATCCTGAATTTCAACTGTAACGTCAACTGTTTGGAACGGAAATGAGCGGCGAAAGTAGTCAAGAAGGCGCCGGGGCAAGTGACGGCCCGCTACTGCGTACGGACCGTGGCCCCGTTGTGCTGCTGACACTCAATCGGCCAGAGACCCGCAACAGCCTGTCGGAAGAATTGCTGGGTGCACTCCAGATCCAGATTGATGCAATCTCGTCTTCAGACTCTGTAGGGGTCGTCATTATCGCGGCAAATGGTCCGGTCTTTTGCGCCGGGCACGATATCCGGCAACTGGAAGGCCGGCGCGGCGACCGCGACGGTGGCGAGCAATATTTTGCAGCCCTTTTTGCGCAATGTTCGGCGTTGATGCAATCGATCATCGCCTGTCCAAAACCGGTTATCGCCGCAGTGGAGGGCATCGCGACGGCCGCCGGGTGCCAATTGGTGGCGACCTGCGATCTCGCCGTGGCGGGCATGGACGCGAAATTCTGTACCCCCGGCGTTCAAATCGGACTGTTCTGCTCAACCCCCGCTGTCGCGCTGGCCCGCAATGTGGGCCGCAAGCGGGCCATGGAAATGCTTCTTCTGGGCGAGATGATCGCAGCTGAAGACGCCCGCGCATTCGGGCTCGTCAATCGGGTCGTTGCCAAGGGGAAAGCGCTGGAAGAAGCCCTGAACATGGCCGATGCGATTTCTGTCAAATCCCTCCCTACCCTGGCCCTTGGCAAGCGGTCCTTTTATGAGCAACTCGACCCGGACCTTTCCAGATCATATGACCGGGCGACACGAATCATGGTCGAAAATATGATGCTGGAGGATGCACATGAAGGCCTCGGTGCATTTCTTGAAAAGCGCGCACCGCGCTGGCGTGACGCCTGATGCCCGGATCATCGCCAACCCTCATGAACCATGACACCTACACCGATGAATATATCCGTGGCATTCTGCATTCCGTTCGCTCCATCGCCGTTGTTGGCGCCAGCGCCAATGTAGTGAGGCCCAGCTATTTCGTCGTGAAATATCTTCTCGACAAAGGATTTGGGGTCACTCCGGTGAATCCGGGAATTGCGGGCAAGGAAATACTTGGGCGGAAGGTCTTTGCCACGCTCAAGGACATCCCCTCAGGTGTAGATATGGTGGATATTTTCCGCAATTCCGACGCTGCTCTGGAGATCACCAGAGAGGCCATGGAGATCGGTGCGAAAGTGGTGTGGATGCAGCTCGGCGTGCGCAATGTCGAAGCGGCCCGGCTTGCCGAAGCCGCCGGTCTGAGAGTGGTCATGAACCGTTGCCCGAAAATCGAATATGCAAGGCTGTCCGGTGAAATAGGATGGGCCGGAGTCAATTCCCGGACGATCTCCAGCACCCGGCCAAAACTTGCCCCGCGCGGGTTTCAGCACCGCGTCTTGCGCGACAACTGATTTCTTGTTTCCTTCATAAATTATCGCCTTCCGGTAGAGAGGAATACACGATGAGTGACGAACAGGCCCCAGGTTTCAACACACTTGCCATTCACGCCGGTGCGCAGCCCGATCCGGCCACGGGCGCCCGCGCCACGCCGATATATCAAACCACGTCCTATGTGTTTGACGATGCGGACCACGCGGCTTCCCTGTTTGCTCTCCAGTCCTTCGGCAACATCTACACCCGTATCATGAACCCGACGCAGGCCGTGCTTGAAGAGAGGGTTGCCGCGCTCGATGGCGGCACCGCGGCTCTGGCCGTTGCTTCGGGACATGCCGCCCAGCATATCGTGTTTCACACCCTGCTTGAGCCGGGCGATAAATTCATTGCCGGGAGCCAGCTCTATGGCGGGTCCATCAACCAGTTCAATCATGCTTTTAAGAAATTCGGATGGGAGGTCATCTGGGCGGATTCCGGCAAGCCGGAAGAATTTGAAGACGCGATCGATGACAAAGTCAAAGCCATCTTCGTTGAAACCCTGGCGAACCCCGGAGGCATCGTCATCGACATCGAGGCGATCTCGAAGGTGGCAAAAAAAGCCGGCATTCCGCTCATTGTCGATAATACGCTGGCGACGCCCTATCTGTGGCGCCCGAAGGAACATGGCGCGGATATCATCGTCTATTCGCTCACCAAGTTCCTTGGGGGCCAGGGCAATTCGATCGGCGGCATGATCGTCGATTGCGGGACGTTCGACTGGGCGGCAAGCGGTAAATACCCGACGCTTTCAGAGGCCTGCGCCAGCTATAACGGGCTCAAAATGGCGGAGACATTCGGCGATTTTTCCTTTGCAATCGCCTGCCGCGTGCTGGGACTGCGCGATCTTGGCCCCTGCATTTCGCCGTTTAACGCGTTTTTGATCCTGAACGGCATTGAAACCCTCCCCTTGCGGATGCAGCGCCATTGCGACAACGCGCTCGGCGTCGCTGAATGGCTGGAAGGCCACGACAAGGTTGCCTGGGTCAGCTACGCCGGACTGAAGAGCGATCCGTATAATGCGCTTGCGATGCAATATGTGCCCAAGGGCGCCGGGGCAGTTCTAACCTTTGGACTGAAAGGCGGATATGACGCCGGCGTGGCCATGGTGAGCCATGTGAATTTGTTCAGCCATCTCGCTAATATCGGCGACACAAAGAGCCTGATTATCCACCCGGCCTCGACCACCCACAGCCAGCTGACGCCCGAGCAGCGCGAGGTGGCCGGTGCGGGCGACGACGTGGTGCGCCTGTCAGTCGGCATCGAGGACATCGGCGATATCATTGCCGACCTGGAGCAGGCGCTGGCAAAAGCTGGCTGACGTGGCACAGCGACATGACAAACAGGAGAATGGCCAGACCCTGATGCGCCAGACCCAGCCCTATCGGCACACCCGCAAGTAATGTGGCAATACCGAGCGCGACCTGTAACAGCACCACCACAAGGATCAGCCCGGCTCCCAGTGTTACTGACCCGGATCCAAACCGCCGGGATGCCGCAACCGCGTGGGCAATTGCCCACCCTGCGATGATGTAGGCGAGAATCCGGTGGTCGAACTGTACCGTGAGGGCATTCTCGAACAGATTGAGATACCAGGGTGACATGGCGCCGAGCCCTTCGGGAATGAATGCGCCATCCATGAGTGGCCATGTGTTGTAGCCCTGCCCCGCGTCGAGGCCGGCGACAAAGGCGCCCAGCGCAATCTGGAGAAATACAACGCCGGTGAACAATATCGCCGAGGCCCTGAAACCGCCTGCCCCGGTCAATGTCCGCCCGCTCGAGGGGCGCAGTCTCAGAGCAACCCAGAAAATGTATCCGATGATAAAGACTGCGGCGGACAGGTGCGCGGCAAGCCGGTACTGGCTCACATCCACCCGCTCAACCAGCCCGCTCATCACCATGTACCAGCCCAGCGCGCCCTGGAGTCCGCCAAGTACGAACATGACGACCAGTTTGGGCCACAGGCTTTTGGATATCCTGCCCGTGAACCAGAAGAACAGGAACGGCAATAGAAATGCGAACCCGATCATGCGGCCGAGGAAACGGTGCCCCCACTCCCACCAATAGATGAATTTGAATTCGCCCAGGCTCATGCCCTTGTTGACGAGATCATATTGAGGAATCAGCCGGTATTTTGCGAAGGCCTCAGCCCACGCCCCCTCGCCCTTCGGCGGTATGATTCCGAGCAATGGCTTCCATTCGGTAATTGAGAGACCGGAATCGGTCAGCCGCGTTGCGCCGCCGACAATGATCATCGCAAAGATCATCGCACACAGGAAGTACAGCCACAGGCGCACTGCGGGGCCGTCCTTCACGATATCGTCCCGAGCAAGGGGGCTCATGGCCGTTCCTTGAAATTTTCACCGCAACAAAAGAGGTCAGAAAAACCGAACGCGGTACCTGTGCAATTGTGCATGTTGCCGCATTGGCCAGTCTGTTAATATCCCCGCTATGAAAATACGCACCCGCAAGTTTGTCGGCACGGTCACATTGATCCTGTTTATCGCGATCTATTCGCTGGTGGCCATGGCCTTCGCCGCATCGCGCGTGGTTGGCGCGCCGCCATTTGTCGAAGCGGCTTTCTTTCTGGTTGCCGGTCTGGCCTGGGTCGTTCCGGCCGGTCTGCTGGTCCGATGGATGCAGCGGCCCGACCCATCGTAAATTCATGGCTTAAGCCGCGTCGACCCTGCGGAATCTGTTCCACAGCGCGAATGGCGCGCCGCTCATAAACAGGCGGGTATAGAGCGAGGATTGAAATTCACCATTCAGGGACACCCGGGGCAAGGCCGTCAAATACTCCGAATGCTCTTGAAATACCACGCCCCTGCGTGTGGTGACGGCCGTTTTGAATCCAAGCTCCGCGGCAATGCGGAATTCGCGCGGCCCTGCGCTATTCGGATCACCATAGGGATAGCTGAGATGCTCCGGCCAGACCCCTAATTCTTCGGCAATGCGGTCTGCGCCTGATTTCATTTCCTCACGCGCACGCGCCTCGGGCAATGCCGCCAGCGCATAATGCCCAGCCGTGTGGGCGCCAATCGTGACGAGCGGGTCGGCCGCCAATTGACGCACTTCATCCCAGGTCATGATCAGCTTGCGGCAAAGCGCGGCCATATCGAAGCCATGCCTCGCGCACAAAGCGGATATTTCGGTACGCTGGGCGTCTTGATCCATATTGCGCAGGTTCCGGTAAATATGGTCGAACGCCCCGTATTTTTCCGCATCGGTGATGATCGGCAGAACCGCACTTCCATTGGCGGCGGCAATTTCAATCGAACTTCCCGCCGCAATAATTTCTTCAAGCGCCACCCACCACAACTCGCCCCTGCCATCGGGATATTCAGACGGGATATAGACCGTGAACGGTGCGTCATGCGCAGCGAAGATGGGATGAGCATGTTCGAGATTGTCCCGGTATCCGTCATCCAGCGTGAAACATGCAAAGCGGGTGTTGCAATCGCCATCGCGCAAACGCCTGCGAGCCTCATCGAGCGACACAATATCAAGCCCGGCCTGCCTGGTTTCAGCCAGGACCGAGGCGAGATAATCGGGCGTGACCGTCAGTCCGCGATTGGGAGCAAAACCACTTTGTCGGTGCGGCGAGACCCGGTGCAGCATATAGATAAGCCCTACGCCCCTTGAAAAGGGTGCCAGCACCCGGTGAGCGCCCGAATAGTAGAGCGCCTTGAGCCCAGGTTTCAGAATATCCGCATTTAGACCCGGCATTGGCATCCTCAGCCATTTTTACGATTGCTACAGCTATTTAACCAGTTTCTGTCACGCTTCCCCGATTCCTGCCGAGTTTGAAGGACTTTCCTTGAGAAAGCCTTGATGAACGGGAAGTTTTTGGCGGGAGGCCAGTGATTTGTATCGCGTAGGAGGGGGCCATGGCCGTAATAAGTTTGCCGCGCGTTCGTCACGTAAATGGCGACGCCAGGCCTTTGGCAGCGTGTATCAGCGCTGTCGATACCACAATCGGTCGAATTCAACTCACGATCTATCGCGATTTCAAGGCAATCGGGAGCCAATGGCGCCAGCTTCAATCAACTACCGCCTGTGTGCCCGCCCAATCCTTTGAACAGTCCGAGGCCTGGTCCCGACTGGTTTCCCAGCCCGTTGGTATAATGCCGGCCATTGCCTGTGGGCGGAGCGATTGCGGTGAAATCCAGTTTATCTGGCCGTTTGAAGTCACCCGGATGCTCAATCTGGGATGTCTGCGCTGGATCGGGCAGGATCATGCCAACTACAATATGGGCCTCCATTCCCTGCAGTTTGCGCGCAATGCGTCCGCACGCGACATAAGGACACTGCTTGGTGAAGCGGCAAAACTGATCGGCGATGTCAGCGTCGCTCATTTAGAACATCAACCTGTTGACTGGGATGGCATTCCCAACCCGCTGGCGCGATTGCCGCATTCCCGGAGCGCGAATACCGGCCACTCAATTCTGCTGGAAGAGGATTTTGATACGCTTTACCGAAATCGCTTCAGTGGGAAATCACGCAACACGCTCAAGCGTAAAGAACGGCGGCTGGGCGAGCTTGGCGAAATAGAAACTGGCTGGGCGAAGTCTCCGGACGAACGCCAGAACCTTGTCAGCGAGTTCGTTGAGCAAAAGCGGCGCCAGTTTGCCGAGCAAGGTATCGCAGATGCATTTGCAGAACCACGCATCCATGATTTCTATCATGAAATAGCGGCGCTGCCGACCAGCGCCTACGGGTCTCTGGACGTAGGCTTCCTGAAGGTAGGCGGCCGGACAGCCGCCATTTCATGCGGTGTTTTTTGCAACGACAGATACTCCACGCTGCTAACTTCGATTGACACTGGACATACACGTAAATTCTCGCCCGGCACCATGCTGCTTTGCCACCAGATCAGGACGGCGTGCGGCAAGGGGTTGAATTTCTTCGACATGGGCGCCGGCGATGCACATCACAAAGGTGAATGGTGTGATGTCAGTACGCAACTGTTCGAAAACTTTATTGCGCTGGAGGAACGTGGTTATATTCTGACGCTTCCGCTCTCGGCGGTAGCCATGGTCAAGCGCAATATCAAAACGCGGCCAAGACTGTGGGGGCTTGCACAATCGATCCGGCGCAATTTGTTCGGCAAACGTGTCAATAAAGACTTCCAGGAACCGGCAAGCGGCGCGCGGGCAAGCTAAACCGCGGCAGCCCGCTTCCAGGGCACCAGTTGCGGAATTTGCCAGCTATTTTTTTGGCCTTGCCGCAACACCATGACAGCCGGGCTGGCATCGGATCCCGCAAGAATTCCATCCGCTATCCAGATTGCATCAGCATTTGAGCTGGCTTTTTCGGCAACCACCACAAGTGCCTGATCCCTGGCTGAGGGAATGTTCGAGAACATTCGCGCCTGCCCGGGATCGGTAAAAATAACAATCCGGTCATATGTCACCTCCAGGGCGCGCAGGATCGAGTTCAGTTTCTGCGCATCAGGCCCTGTCATGCTCCCTGCTCCCGCATTTCCCGATATGACATGCAATGCCGAATTGGGATCGCGCCGAATCACATCTTCAAATTGTGCATTGCCTGAAAGCAGCTGGCGAAGCCCGGGGGCCGCGGGCAGCGCCATCGTTCTGGCAATGAGATCGGACCCAGCCATGGCGTCGACGATGATCTGCCGTCCCCCGGCATTCGCCAGCGCCCGGGAAACTTCCAGCGCCTGGTTGGAGGAATCGGTATTTTCCGAAACTGGCGTGATGATTATTCTGCCCACTCGGGTTGCTGACAGATTCCGTGCGATCTCTCGCGGCGACTGAGCGGTGGCGGGATAAGGCACACTCTCAACCTTCCTCAATCCTTCTCTATGCATGGAATCGGCGGATCCAGCGGGGCCTGCTCCGCCACTTCTTGCGCCGGGCTGTCCGGAAGGCTGCGCCAATATCAACTCACGTCCCACCGTATGGGCGAACCCCAGAAGAGCAACCGCTGCTAATGCAAGCAGTGAAATCGGACCCTTTTTCGGAAAGGACGGTAAATTTGATATATGAGCGCGTGAAACGATGGTCGCGAAAGAGGGTACCGAGGCTTGGTCGCTGCGTGCGCTCGCGTCGCGATAGCGGGCGAGATATGACTTGAGCAACTCCCGGTTCGCGTTGGCCTCCTGCACCAGGGCGCGAAGCTTGATCTGACTTTCATTGCCCTTGGCTGCCGATCGCTTCATGGCCGAGAGGCTTTCACGCAGGGATATCTCCCGCGCGCCGGCAATCTGGGCCTCATTCTGCAGGCTTGAGACGACCTTGCGTGCTTCCTGGCGGATCTGGCGGCGCAAATCAGCCAACTCCGAATTGAGCCGCTTCAACCGCGGGTGAGAGGGCAGCAGGGTTGCGGAAACTACGGCCATTTCACGTTGAATGCTCACGCGCTGCTCCAGCAGACGTTGGATCAGCCGCGAATTCAGTACATCCGCCGCGCCAGCAACATCCCCCTTTTCCTCCAGCATCTTCTTGATGAGGGCGGCGCGGGCTTCAGCTTCAGTCTGGCGGGCCTTGGCAAGAACAAGCTGGCCGTTCAATCCCGAAAGCTGCTGTGCATCCAGCGAGGATTTGTTGCTTCCTTCGAGCAAGCCGAAAGTGGAACGGAACCGCTCCACCTTGAGGTCTGCAATTTCCACCGTTTTTGTCAGCTGGCTAATTTGAGCACTGAGCCACGCGGTGGCTTGCTTGGTCTGTTTGATTTTTTCATTCTGCTGCCAGGTCAAATAGAAATCGGCGAGTTTGTTGGCGCCATTTGCCGCCGTCTCCGGATTGCGCGACCGGAACGAAATGGCGATGACACGGGATTTCTGGAGTTGAAAAACACTCAACCGGCTCAAATATGCATCGAGCACACGCTCCTTCAAGACGGCCTCTGTTGGACGCCCTCCGAGGGGGGCAAGCCGTGACACCTTGCGCCAGAGAGTGCTTCCCCCGGCGTCTTTGTTGAATTCGGGGTCATCTTTCAGATTGAGCGCATTGACCGCTCCAGCGGACAAATCGCGAGACAGGAGCACCTCGACCTGGCTTGCTACGGCTTCCTGGTCTGTTTGCACATTCCGCGCTGACGAATTTTGCAGGTCGGCTGGACGCTTATAGGAGTTTTCCTCGCGCTCAATGAGAATCCGCGCTTCTGAAGTATACTGAGGCGTCACGAAAGTCAGGCCAATATAGGTGGCGATCGCAGCTGAGACCGCAAAAAGCGCGATCCGCCATTTACGCCTGCTTATTGCGCGCAATAACGCTGCAATGTCGATGTCATCGGAGGAGGCGGAAGAGGAGGACCAGTTTGATTGGGGCATGACGTTACTCGTGCAATTTGAACTGCTTTACTCCTCCATTCTCTACTGATTCCCGGTAACCAAACACTTAAGAACTGAACCAACGCGGCACGTCCGGTTAACTTTTGTTAACCATCGCGGGCGTACATAAAGATGAGAAAGAATCGTTTTCGGGGAATTGTGGAGAGAATAAATGGCCGTCCGCACAGTCCTGCTCATCGCCGCAATCAGCCTGGCTCTCATGGGGTGCGCCAAGAAACGCAACTTGGCCCATCCTTCCAAACGCATAGCCCACCCGGCTCCGGTTAGGCTTGCCCCGGCCCCGCCCATGGCTCCGATTTCTCTGCGCCCGGGCATTCGAGGCGAGGCGCCGCATTCGGCAGCCTCTCCGGTCAATTCATATTCGCTCGATAGCGGGGACCGCTTGCGCGTGACCGTATTTGGCCAGCAAAACCTTTCACGTATCTATCCGGTTGACGCTGGAGGATACATTTCCATGCCGCTGATTGGCGCGGTCAGGGCACGCGGCCTGACGACATTCCAGCTTGAAGAGCGTATCTCCGTCACTTTGAAACGCAGATATGTCAAAGATCCCAAGGTCACAGTGGAAGTTGCCGCCAACCGGCCCTTCTTCATCCTCGGCGAAGTGCGCAATGCCGGACAGTTCCCTTACGTGGCCGGGATGACGGTGCAGACGGCGATCGCCATTGCCGGCGGTTTCACACCCCGGGCGAGAAAAAGCCGCATCAAGCTGTCGTCACAGATAAACGGTGCTACATACTCCCGGACAGTATCGCTCTCCGCGAAGATCAAGCCCGGCGATACAATCATGGTGCAGGAACGGTTTTTCTAGAACCCGAACGGTGCAAAGCCTTTGCCGCCTGTGAGCAACTCTCTTTCCATCATTCACTGTCTTCGCGCGCCTGTTGGCGGGTTGTTCCGGCATGTTTGCGATCTGGCTGGCGAGCAGAACGCCATGGGGCACCGTGTGGGAGTCCTCTGCGACACGCTTCCAGCAAGCACGGCGACTGAAAACGCACTGCGAAATCTTGAAAGTATATGCGAACTTGGCGTCATGCGGGCCCCGATGAGCCGGCAAATCGGGCTGCGGGATGTAACGGCCTATCAGTCGGTTCGGCGCTTCGCCCGCAAAACGGAAGCGCAAATACTTCATGGCCATGGCGCCAAGGGCGGCGCTTATGCACGTCTCGCCGCAAATGGGCTGAAACGCAGCGGCCAGAATATCCGGGCGCTCTATACGCCCCATGGCGGGTCCCTGCACTACAGCCCCGAGAGTCTGAAAGGGCGCATTTTCCTTGGCCTTGAAAAACGCCTCGACACGAAGACAGACGGACTGATTTTTGAAAGCAGATACAGTGCCAGGCTCTATGAGGCCAATATCGGCGTGCCGACATGCGAAGCGCGGATCATTCCCAACGGACTTAAATCCGTTGAATTCTATGAAATAGCAATCGAAGCGGGAGCGGATGATTTTGTCTTTGTTGGGGAACTCAGGCGTCTCAAGGGCGTTGATGTCCTGCTGCGTGCGCTTGGGCAGATGCGAGAAACCCGGGCCGTTACGGCCTACATTGCCGGTGGTGGCCCCGATGCCGAGGAGTTCCGCAAGCTGGCCCGCAAGCTCGGCCTCGGCAGTGCGGTGACCTTTGCCGGTCCGGTTCCCGCCGGCAGGGCATTTACGCGCGGACGATGCCTCATCGTCCCTTCAAGGGCGGAGTCGTTTCCGTATGTCGTTCTTGAAGCCGCCGCGGCGCAACTGCCGATTATCGCCACGGATGTTGGCGGTATTTCCGAGATCACCGCAGGCACGCCAGTGGAACTCATCCCTGCCGGTGATGCGCGGGTGCTGGCCGAGAAAATGTCTGAATTCCTCGAACAGCCGGAAAAATATGTAGCCCACGCGCGCGTGCTGCAGGAGAGTGTTGCAACGCACTTCACTGTCGAAGGCATGGCGCAGGCCGTGACAGACCTCTATGAAAATCTGTTGCGGCTGCCGCGTTGAAGCGCGGTTTTGAGGTGCGGACACCACACCCGCAGCGTAAAGAACACTTAACCATATCGCCAGACTTCCCGGCGGCAAGCGGCCCGATTAAGCCTTCCAAGACTCTTCCCTGATAAATCTGGACTATGGGATTTTGCACGGCATTCAGACCCGTGCGGAGAATTCGTTTCCGGGGGGAAACGCACGGACGCGCATTTTGCCTGTCCTGTATCGGGGTCACTATCATCTCATGTCTGACATTCCAGCATCGAATCATCAGGCGGACACAGATCGCCGGGATAGCAATCGCAGCACGCGCGACCGCCGGGCCGCGGAGCGTCCGCGTCTTGGCCGGTTCAACTTTTCAGGCGCCGCGAGCCTGATTTCACCGCGCGTTGTGGCAGGCGGCACGCGGCTGGTCGAGTTTGTTCTGATTGCCCTGCTGGGCTATGGAATCTTCGCATTCTATGTCGACAATGCGCCTGGATTGCCAGGGCATTTTGGCCAGTTCATGTATATCATGGCGGTCCTGGTCGCGGCGGCGGTTTCGGTGCTGAGTTTTCAGGCCTTCCATCTTTACGACATCACCATTCTTTCAAGCGCCATGCGCCAGGTCGCACGCATTTGGACGGCCTGGACCCTCACATTCGCTGTGTTGCTGGCATTTGCCTTCTTTGCAAAGCTTGGGCAGGAATATTCTCGGGTTTGGGCCGCGACCTGGTTTTTGAGTGGCTTGGCCGCACTGGGTGTTTTCCGCATAATATTATCCATTGCGGTACGCAAATGGGCCAAGCTCGGGCGCCTTACCCGGCGCGCTGTTATTGTGGGTGGCGGGCCGCAAGCCCGTAAACTTATAAAAGCGCTGGAAGCCTCGCGCGACACCGACATACAGATTTACGGCGTGTTTGATGATCGTGGCGGCCAACGCATCGCCAACCGGATCGCAGGCTATCCCAAACTAGGCAATATCGATCAGCTGACCGAATTCGGCCGCGAGAAGCGTCTCGATCTGCTGATCATCACATTGCCGATGTCGGCGGAAAAGCGGCTTCTGGAATTCTACAAGAAATTATGGGTGTTGCCCGTTGATATCCGCCTTTCCGCGCATACCAACGAACTCAGGTTTCGCCCGCGCGCCTATTCCTATATTGGCAATGTTCCGTTTCTCGATCTCCAGGACAAACCGATTACGGATTGGGATTCTATCCTTAAGTGGGTGTTCGACAAGGTTGTCGCGAGTTTTGCTGTTGTCGCTCTCTCTCCGGTCATGGCACTGGTGGCTCTGGCGGTGAAACTGGACAGCCCGGGGCCGATTATCTTCAGGCAGAAGCGGCACGGATTCAACAACGAGCTGATTGAGATTTACAAGTTTCGCTCGATGTATACGCATATGTCAGACGAAACCGCCGACAGGCTGGTCACCCAGGATGACGAACGGGTCACACGGGTCGGCCGGTTTATCCGCAAGACAAGCCTCGACGAGCTGCCTCAATTGTTCAATGTCCTGACGGGTGTTCTGTCTCTCGTCGGTCCGCGGCCGCACGCGTTGCAAGCCAAGGCGGCTGACTCGCTGTATGCCGATGTGGCCGACGGCTACTTTGCGCGCCATCGGGTGAAACCTGGCATCACTGGCTGGGCTCAGATCAGCGGCTGGCGCGGTGAGACTGACACCCATGAAAAACTCCAGCGCCGCATTGAGCACGACCTCTATTATATCGAGAACTGGTCGGTGCTTTTCGATCTCTATATTCTCGCCATGACGCCGGTTGCGCTCATGAAAACCCAAAACGCCTATTGAGCGAAGGGTTATGCTCATGGTCGCGGGTCATTCAATTCCAGCATATGCCGGCACCGCCCCCATTGCTCGGGGTCTCTCGGCAAAGAGCCTTGGCCTGGCGCTTGTCTGGCTGACGATGGCTTTGTCTTCCGTTGTTTTCGCGGAACCCGCCCCTTATGACGCGCTTATGATCGGCCTGATGGTTCTGTTGCCGATGCTCGGACTGGTCACCTTTTCGAATGGACTGGTTCTATTCCTTGCCGCCTGGCTCGTGCTGGGCGCCGCCGGACTGATATCGGCAGTGGGGTCGGGTGCGATCGACGTCTCGGTAAAACATATCGCTATCACGATATTCCTGTCGATCTCGGCGGCGCTTATCGCCGCCTTTGTGCGCAACAACCCCGAAAGACATACCCGTCTCATTATTTCGGGTCTCCTCTTTGCCTCCCTGCTGGCTGTTGTGGCCGGTGCAATCGGTTACTTCAACCTTCTGCCGGGCGCCAATGAACTGTTCACAAAATTCGGCCGAACACGTGGGACCTTCAAAGACCCGAACGTCTTCGGACCGTTCCTCGTGCCAGCCTTGCTTTACTGCGTTCACAGCATGGCCACCGCCAGAGCCGGTCGGGCAATTGTGATGGGACTGCTCGCCGGATTGTTCTTCCTCGGACTGCTCGTGAGCTTTTCGCGCGGAGCATGGCTCAATGCGGGGATCGCGCTGACGGTTTATGCCTATATGGTGTTCGTGGTTTCACGCTCAAACCTGTTTCGCCTCAAGCTTCTGGCGATCGT
Organism: Hyphomicrobiales bacterium; assembly: GCA_003228955.1. Classification (GTDB taxonomy): domain Bacteria; phylum Pseudomonadota; class Alphaproteobacteria; order Rhizobiales; family Methyloligellaceae; genus UBA2767. Next base: position 15,042 of record QIGN01000022.1, on the reverse strand, counting down.
TGCCTTTGCGCTCTGCGGCGCAATGCTCGCCATCGCCGGCGCAATGCAGATTGAATCGATTGGAGACCTGGTGCGCGCACGCGCCAGCTTCACCATGGAATATGACACCGGGCCGGAAGGGCGTTTCGGCGGCCAGCTCCTTGCACTGAAAACCATCGCAATTTCCCCGATGGGAATTGGCGCCCGCGAATTCGCGCGCGTGCTGCATGGCCAAGATGTACACAATGTCTATTTGAGCATGTTCCTCAATGCGGGATGGATTGGCGGATTTCTTTATTTGTCCATCGTCATGGCGACAATCATTGCCGGGTTCCGGTATGCGCTTCACGCAAACCCCACGCAGGGCATTTTTATTGTGATGCTGTCGGCGTTTGTGGGATTGGCGGCGGAGGGTTTGATTGTGGACACCGATCACTGGCGTCATTTCTTTGTGATTATCGGGCTGGTATGGGGGCTGATGCTGAGCAAAACACCCCACCGCCAGCTTGGGAACCGGCTCACCTAGATCGCCCTGGTCGGAAAATGGTCGGAGCGGCGAGATTTGAACTCGCGACCCCCGGTCCCCCAGACCGGTGCGCTAACCGGGCTGCGCCACGCTCCGCCACAATAGAATTTTGTTTTGCCTGCTTCCGTTAAGCGGGTCAATCTCTAGATGTGCCGGGACGGCCTAGCCCTTGGAGGCTGCAAGCAGTTTCTTGCATTCTTCAAGCTCAGTGAGAAGCGTCCGCAGCCGATCAACCTGCCACTTGTGCATCCCCCCTCCCTCGGCGTCAGATACAACCTCGAACTGATCGGCTGCGCGGCCCGCGGCCTCAGCGGCGACATCCGGGATATCTGTAACACTGGTCTGCGCGGACCCGTCGGCGGAATTCCCCGAACGGGTCATGACATGACGGACGCCCTGCTGGCGCAGAATCAATTGGACGCCTTTGATGGTATATTTTTCTCCGTAAAGAAGCTGGCGAATGCCACGAAGCAAATTCACATCCTCGGGCCTGTAATAGCGTCGGCCGCCACCGCGCTTCAGGGGGCGCAACTGGGAAAATTTTCCTTCCCAGAATCTCAAAACATGCTTTGGCACATCGAGATCATCTGCAACTTCGCTGATGGTACGAAAGGCCTCAGGTGACTTGTCCAACTACAATTCCCCACAAAATCGCGTTAAACGGGCCGTTACTTAGCTGGCCGCATTCTTCTTTGTCAGCGTATTGTTGACCTGTTCCTTCATGATGTTGCTGGCCCGAAACACAAGCACACGCCGCGGCGTGATCGGCACTTCTTCGCCGGTTTTCGGATTGCGCCCTATACGCTCGCCTTTTTCGCGAATGCCGAAGGAGCCGAAGGAAGACAGTTTGACCGGCAGCCCGCGTTCCAGACTTCCGGTAATTTCTTTCAGGACCAATTCAACAAGCTCCGCGGATTCGTTGCGCGGCAAACCGACTTTCTGAAAGACCGCCTCCGCCAAATCCGCACGAGTCAGTGTCTTGCCAGCCATTTTGGTGCGCCCCGTAACATCAGATCCCAATTGGTGATGCTAATGGACAAGGTTAACGAGGGTCAATGTGCGAATGGAAAAATTGCGCGTATTCAGTGAAATAATTTTCTCTTTTTCCCACAATATGCGGCCTGCGGAGGATTTTGGAGAAATAGCAATCAGGAAAGGGGGAAGAGTGGACAGACACAGGCGGCAAATCACGCCCCGTCCGCCACTACCAGCGAACCAGAACGGCGCCCCAGGTAAATCCACCTCCCATGGCTTCCATCAGGACCAGATCACCTTGCTGAATCCTGCCATCCTCCAGCGCGACATTCAGGGCAAGGGGTATCGAAGCGGCTGAGGTGTTGGCGTGTTTCTCGACCGTCATCACTATTTTTTCCGGGTCCAGGCCAATCTTGCGCGCCGTGCCATCGAGGATGCGCTTGTTGGCCTGATGTGGCACGAACCAGTCTATCTGTTCAGCGCTGTAGCCGCTCCGCGCAAGCGTTTCTTCAATAATATTGGAGATATTGGTGACGGCATGACGAAAAACCTCACGCCCATGCATGCGCAGATGCCCAACCGTGCCGGTCGAAGAGGGGCCGCCGTCTACATAGAGCTTTTCGCGGTGACGCCCGTCTGAGCGAAGCTCCGACATCAATATGCCCCGATCATTGTCGGCGCCGCTCAACTTCTGCGCCTCAACCACCACCGCACCGGCACCGTCACCGAACAAAACACACGTACTGCGGTCTTCCCAGTCCAGAATACGTGAGAAGGTCTCGGCCCCGACTACGAGGGCGCGCTTGAATTGACCGGATTTGAGGAAATTATCGGCGGTCGACAGCGCGAAGACGAAGCCGGAACAAACTGCCTGCAGGTCAAACGCCGCTCCGAGTGTTATCCCGAGATTGGCCTGAATTGCGACAGCCGAAGCTGGAAAGGTATTGTCAGGCGTCGAAGTTGCCAGAATGATGAGATCAATATCCTTGGCCTCCACTTCCGCGCGCTCAAGCGCCTGTAGGGCAGCCTCGGTACCCAGATCGGACGTCAGCTCGCCTTCCGCGGCGATATGGCGAGCGCGGATCCCAGTGCGTTCGTGAATCCACTCATCGCTGGTATCCACGATCTTCGCCAGGTCAGCGTTGGTCAGCACCGTTTCCGGCAAATAACCGCCGCACCCCAGTATGACGGGCCGGAGAAGACTCACCTCACGAACCTCCACTCATTACGCAATGATCTCCATGTTCAGGGATGCGTGGAAATCCTCGATGTCGACGGCAAGGCGTTCCACGAGATTGCCGCAGGCCATGTCGTAGCCGAGATCAATCGCGCTCGCAAACCCGGTGGCATCCGTTCCGCCATGGCTCTTGATGACAATGCCGTTCAGTCCAAGAAAAACGCCGCCATTGGATTGGCGTGGATCCATCTTTTCCTTCAACGCCTGAAAGGCTCCCCGCGCCAGGACGGCGCCGATACGGGCCATCGCCGAACGGGTCATTGCCGCCTTGAGATATGCGGCGATCTGCCTGGCAGTGCCCTCGGCGGTCTTGAGCGCAATATTTCCAGAAAATCCTTCTGTAACGACAACGTCGACGACGCCCTGCCCCACATCGTCACCTTCCACAAATCCATGATATTCAAACGGAGGATTTGAATCGCGCAGCGCCGCCGCCGCTTTGCGCACTTCACCAAGGCCTTTGACTTCCTCGACGCCGATATTCAGCAAGCCCACAGTGGGGCGATCCAGGGAAAACAGCGCCCGGGCCATCGCCGCGCCCATCATGGAACAGTCAAGCAGCTGACGGGCATCCGCTCCCACATTGGCGCCGACATCAAGCACGATGCATTCACTGTCAACGGTGGGCCAGATGGCGGCGATAGCGGGCCGCTCTATTTCCGGAAGAGTCTTCAGGCAAAATCTCGACATTGCCATTAGCGCGCCGGTGTTGCCTGCGGAGACAACGGCACTGGCGTTGCCGTCGCGCACCGCTTCGATCGCCTTCCACATGCTGCTCTTCCACCGTCCCTGACGCAGCGCCTGGCTCGGCTTGGCATCCATTGAAATGGCGACATCGGTGTGAATGATCTCACAGGCCCCGGCGAGCGCCTTATGGGATTTCAGTTCCTCGCGAATAACTGCTTCATCGCCATACAGGATGTAATGAATGTCAGGATGGCGAACCAAAGATATCTCGGCGCCCGGTATCACGACCCGGGCTCCGTGGTCACCGCCCATGACATCAAGCGCTATCGTTTGCGTGCCAGCCATTTACACAACCAGGTTCCGGGCAAGCGGACTGGCGCGTAAATTCCCGTGGCCACCCCCCTTGCGTTTTGAAATCTATTTGAAAATACCGGATATCATTTATGCGGCAACATCAATCAAAAAATCCTACTCGGTTTGATCCAAGTCAGGGAGCCGGCCGTCCCTCATCTGGGCCAGAGCGGCAAAGGGCCGGTCTGCGGATACCTCTTCTTCCAGTTGCATTGGATTGCTCCAATCGAACTGTGCCCCGGCTTCCTTGGGGTAAGGATCCAGTGAGGCCGCCAGGTGTTCATAGGCAAGCTGTCCGACATCGATAACACCATCCTGGATCGGTTCCGGGCCCTCAAGGGAAACAAACATGCTTTCGGATTCAACTTCAGCTTCCTCTCGTGCGACATCCTCGGGCGGCCAGAATTCGATCTCTATTTTCTCATCTACCACGGTCTCGACCGGTCTCAGTGAGACAACGCAATCCTGTGTTGCCTGGGCGGCCAATTGCCCCGAGAATTTGAATTGGCGCGGGCCGGCGCGGCGCAATTGAAACTTCATCCCAAAACTCTTCAGTCCCGTCAGATCCAGGGCGGCCGCAATCTGCACCCGCTCACTCTCGCTGGCCTCAACCAGTCCCTTCACGCCTCCCGCTGGAATTTTCTCTGTTGTATAGGGCCGTGAAAAAAGCGGTTCCTCTAAGTGCTGGTCCGGACTTTGGTTCATCGTGCCACTTTTCCTTTTGAGCCCGGGTTGCCTTGCAATGATTTTCCGGGCGCCCCGATACGACCTTTTTCGAGGTCTGCCATTTCCGTTCCCGACAGGGATTTTTGCAGGTCCCGCACATAGTTTGCGAGAGTTCGCGCGCGCGCGGATACCTCATCGGGGCTGAAGACATTCCCGGCCAGAGCGGCCGCAAGTGAATCTTTTTGCCTGTCTCCCGCAGCCTGCTGATAAGTTTTCATGCGCTCTTTATATATTGCGGCCAGGGATTTCATCTTCTTGGGAACCGCCATATCTCCGACGCCAAGTTCCCGCGATGCCGTATCCATGTCGGCAAAAAATACGTCAACCAGATCCTGGGCCAATAGGGCATTCCCGCCGCCGCTCTGGCCGATCCTGTCCAGGCAGGCGAAGAGGTGGAATACCAGTATTTCAAACCTGGCTTCGACCGTATCGGGGACGCCCATCCGCGCGTATAGGGCATGCGAACGCGAGAGCGCCACAATGGAGCCATAAAGATCGTGCGCATTCCTTCTGCGGCGTGCGCGTTTCGAAATCCAGTTCAACATCGATGCCTGATGTTTCCTTAACCCATGCCATCATTAATCGTGCCCAAACGGCAGATTTCACGCTATAGGTCTGCTCAAGAGTTTTAAACGCCATTGGCCCAGAATGACAGACTTCACCGATGACAGCACTCATATGCGCCGGACAACGTCCATTATGCGCATATTGCATTCCTTCAGGAACATTTGGGTGTTTTTGGGGGCCCTGCTTCTCGCCGGTTGCGCCGGGCAGATTGACCGCCATGGCTATCTGTTCACAGATGTCGATCTGCAGCAGATTCAACCGGGCATGTCACAGGACCAGGTCCGTCTGACCCTTGGCACGCCCGATACTACGGGCACTCTCGACGGGGATGTTTTCTATTATATTTCCAGCATTCGGAAGACCCTTCCCATGGGGCGCCCCAAAGTTATCGAGCGGAAAATCGTCGCGATCTATTTCAACCCGCAACAAAGCGTTCGCGAAGTCTCGAATTACAGCCTGAAGGACGGAAGAATTATTGATATTATCAGCGGTGAAACGCCGACCTATGGCAAGAAACTGACCGCGCTGGAGCAGATTTTCGGCAACATCGCCAACCGCCGTTCTCTGGTGGATCATTAAATTTCTTTTTGCCTTGCGGCGGGCAGGAAAACCAAATTTCGCATGACCGGAAAAGAAAGGGCTCCGCCATTGACGGAGCCCTTCTTCTGCTTCGCATTTTTGCGTTTTTCACTATTGAGCCAGGACCGCAAGAAGCAGTAGAGCCACGATATTCGTGATCTTGATCATTGGATTGACAGCCGGGCCGGCGGTATCCTTATAAGGATCACCAACCGTATCTCCCGTTATAGCGGCTTTGTGGGCTTCAGAGCCCTTGCCGCCATAATTGCCGTCTTCGATATACTTCTTGGCGTTGTCCCAGGCTCCGCCACCGGCGGTCATGGATATAGCGATGAACAAGCCCGTCACAATGACCCCAAGGAGCATGGCGCCAAGGGTTGCAAATGCCGCGGACTTGCCTGCAAAAGCGCTGACGGCAAAAAAGCAGACGATCGGAGAGAGTACCGGCAGGAGCGACGGGAGCATCATCTCCTTGATCGCGGCCTTGGTCAAAATATCGACCGCGCGTCCATAGTCAGGCTTGTCCTTGCCCTTCATGATGCCCGGCTTCTCCTTGAACTGCCGGCGTACTTCCTCGACAATCGCTCCAGCTGCCCGGCCAACCGCCATCATGCTCATCGCGCTAAACAGGTAGGGAAGCATCCCGCCAAGGAAAAGGCCGACGACCACGTAAGGGTTGGAAAGCGAGAAATCCAGCTCCACACCCTGGAAGTAACCGAACATGGCGCCGCCGGTTTCATTGGCTTTGGAAATGAAGAATTTCAAATCCTCGGTATAGGCTCCGAACAACACCAGAGCGCCAAGACCTGCTGAACCAATGGCATACCCCTTGGTTACCGCCTTTGTGGTATTGCCCACTGCATCCAGCGCATCGGTCGTGTTGCGGACGTCTTCCTTGAGCTTGGCCATCTCCGCGATGCCGCCGGCATTGTCTGTAACCGGCCCGAAGGCATCGAGCGCGACCACGACGCCGGCAACCGCGAGCATGGTTGTAACCGCAATCGCAATTCCGAACAGGCCCGCGAGGGAGTGTGTCACGATAATCCCAAAGATGATGACGAGCGCAGGCAGCGCTGTGGACTCAAGCGAAACCGCAAGACCCTGAATCACATTGGTTCCGTGCCCCGTCACCGAGGCGCTCGCAACCGACTGAACCGGACGGTAATTGGTTCCGGTGTAATATTCCGTGATGACGATTATAAGCGTCGTCACCACAAGGCCGGCAAGAGCGCACCAGAAAAGATCCAGACCGGTGAAAGTCAGGCCGCGCACGGTAAATTCGGTATCCAGTCCCAGCAGCAGATAAGTCACGCCGAAGACCGCGATGAGCGAGAGCACCCCCGCAACGATGAAGCCTTTGTAGAGCGCGCCCATGATTGACTGGCTCGGGCCCAGCTTGACAAAGAAAGTCCCGATAATAGACGTCACGACGCAAACACCGCCAATCGCCAGCGGATAAAGCATCATCGTCTCCAGCACGTCACTCCCGGCGAAAAAGATCGAGGCCAGCACCATCGTGGCCACAACGGTCACCGCATAGGTTTCAAAAAGATCGGCGGCCATACCGGCGCAGTCACCGACATTGTCACCGACATTATCGGCGATGGTGGCCGGGTTACGCGGATCGTCTTCCGGGATACCCGCCTCGATCTTGCCGACAAGATCGCCGCCCACGTCTGCGCCCTTGGTAAAGATTCCGCCGCCAAGACGGGCAAAAATCGAGATAAGAGACGCCCCGAAACCAAGTGCGACGAGCGCATCGACTATCGTGCGGTCAGCCGCCGAATAACCCAAGCCGATCGTAAGAACTGCGTAGTAAACCGCGACCGAAAGGAGCGCGAGGCCCGCGACCAGCATTCCGGTTACCGCGCCGGCGCGAAACGCAATCTCAAGACCCGCGCCAAGGCTCTTGCTGGCTGCCTGGGTTGTGCGCACATTGGCTCTCACCGATACCAGCATGCCGATAAAGCCGGCAGCGCCCGAAAGCGTGGCGCCCACAAGGAATCCAATTGCGACTGTTAGTGACAGCAACATTGCGACCAGAACAAAAATGACTGCCCCGGCAATCGCAATCGTTGTGTATTGCCGTGTCAGATAGGCCTGCGCCCCTTCCTGGATAGCACCTGCTATCTCCTGCATACGCTTGTTGCCGGCGTCCGCCGACATCACCGATTGAGCGGCCCAGATGCCGTATATGAGCGACAACGCACCACAAGCGATGATCAGGTATAGAACCGTGTTCATATTGACCGTCCCTGTTTTTGGATAGGTTTGATGGTCATGGATAAGATTTAACTGGAGGGCCGTGACCGGCTCATTGCGACAAGCCGGCACCAGGCGCCCCATCCCCAACCTGGACCAAAGTCGCGCGGAACATGCCAAAAATGAGTGTGCAACGCAACATCTGACTCAACGACTTTGGTCGGAGCGAAATACCTCACATTTCACTTCGCCTGGCCCTGCGAACCCCGGCCACTCAGATTCGCACCGCGAATTGACAGCATCAGCGCCAGTCCGACGGCCAGAGCCACAAACGGCAAATAGGCGACGGCCACGCTCCCCCAGCCGCCATCATGGAGTATTTTTCCAGAGGCAAAGGACGCCAGCGCCACAAAGCCGAACACCATGAATTCATTGATCGCCTGAACTTTGTTGCGCTCCTCGGGGCGGTGGCAGTCGGTCACCATCGTGGTCGAGCCGATATAGGCGAAATTCCAGCCGACGCCCAGCACGATCAGGCTCAGATTGAACTGCCAGATCGCCAGGCCCGACGCGGCAATCAGCCCCGTGCACCCCAATAATATGAGGCCGGTAAGTATTATCGGTTCACGTCCAAATCTGGCAATCAGGTTTCCTGTAAAAAAACTCGGCGCGAACATGGCAAGAACATGCCACTGGATTGCGAAGGCCGCTGATTCGACAGAGTGTTCGTTGGCCACCATGGCCAGGGGAGTCGCGGTCATCACGAAGGTCATCGACGCATAGCTGACCATGCCGCACAAAATCGCGATTTTGAGCCTGCGTTGACCAAGGATGATTCGCAGTGGCCTTGGCGGTTCGCCATCCGGGCTTGTTGCAGGCACCTTGGGGATATCGATCAGTGCCGCAACCAGTATTCCGAGAAAAGCCGCCACGGCCGACGCCGCAAACGCCCCCGCATACATAACCGGTGCAAGCGCGTCCTTTGTATAAATTACAATCTGCGGTCCCGCTACGGCGGCGGCCAGGCCACCGAGCAAAACCCAGGATATGGCCTTGGGGCGAAATTCATCGCTCGCGGTATCCGCGGCGGCAAACCGGTAATATTGCGCGAAGGCCTGATAAATGCCCGATATCAGCATCGCCAAACCAAACAGCCAGAAGGATGATTCATAAATTGCCAGCACCGCCAGAACCGCGCTTGCCAGCCCCATCAGGGCGCCGAACTGAAATCCACGTCTCCGGCCCACATGGCGCATGAACATCGATGCCGGCATCGTCGACAGCACTGTTCCGATCACATAGGCGGATATGGGCAGTGTCGCCAGAGATTTGTCGTCCGCCAGGAGGTACCCGACCAGACCGGAAATAGTGAGCTGAATTGAAGCCCCGGTAAAATACAGGGCCTGGGACACCGACAGCACGACCGCATTGCGCCGTGCGCGCCGGTCATCACCATCACCGGGCATCCGCGCGGCGCCTTCATTTGCGTGTGCCATGTAGGTCTTTTCGTGGCCCGGGACATCGGGCCGGGATTGCCGTTCAAAAATGCGCGTAGCTCAACAATTCAAGTTCGAGCGCCTTGCCATCCTCGCCAAGTACACTGAAACCTCCACCGGGGTCTATAATTTCGCCAATGGCTTTTAGCGGAATTGCCGAGCAGCAGCATTCGCCTTCAAAATTTTCCTGTGCGTTTTGCGGTACCGTTGCCAGCAATTCATAGTCATCCCCTCCGGTAATGATATCCGCCAGACGTGCCGGCTCCGCCCCCAGCCATTGCCTTGCGGCATCAGACAGAGGGACGGCGGTCGAATCCAATCTGCCGCCCACGTTGGAAGCGGCGCACAGTTTTGCAAAATCACCCGCCAATCCGTCAGAAATATCCATCGCGGCGTTTGCGTGATTCCGCACGACTTCAATGGCCGTGACAGGCGGCCGCGGACGCCGGTGCCGATTGAGCAGATGCTCCTTGTGATCCGGTGACAAATGGCCCGAGGAAGCACTTTTCGGATCCCGCAGCAGCGCAAGCCCCAAAGCGGCGTCGCCTATCGTTCCCGTCACATAGACCCGGTCGCCAGGCCGTGCGCCGGAGCGATGCACCATGCGGCCAGCAGGCACAAATCCTATTGCCGTGATCGAGAGCGCGGCAGGCCCGGGCGTGCGAACCGTGTCTCCGCCAAGAAGCGTGCAGCCGAAATCGGATTGCGCCTCGCTCAACCCCTCGCTCAACCCCTCAAGCCACGCCGGGTCGAGTTTTTCAGGCAAGGCAACGGAAAGGAGATATACGGAGGGCTTTGCGCCTTTGGCGCATAAATCCGAAATGTTTACCGCCAGGGCTTTATAGCCGATATCGCGTGGCGCGGCGCCTTCAAGATAATGAACGCCGCCCACAATCATATCGGTTGTCAGAACCGCCTCATGACCATCTGGGGGAGATATCAACCCGGCATCGTCCTTGAGGTTAAAGGCCCCAGCCGTGTTTCTGGCCAGCGGAGCAAAATAGCGCTCTATGATGCAAAATTCCCCATCGGAGGTGGGTTTCGCCATTATTTTACCTATGCGAACTCGCTCGCCCGCCTTGCCCGGGCCAGCCGGTCCAGAATACCGTTCACGACCTTGGGCTCTTCAGTGTCGAAAAAGGCGTGGGCTATATTGAGATATTCGTTGATAACAACCTTGGCCGGCACATCGTCGCGCTGCGTAATCTCGTAGGCGGCGGACCGCAAAATGGCGCGCAGAATGGAGTCGATGCGCGACAAATGCCACCCTTCCGCCAGATGCTCATCGAGAACCGGATCGATCTTGAGTTGCTCCCTGACAACTCCAAGTACGATGTCTTTGAAATAAGCGCCATCGGTTTCATCCGCACCTGATTTTCGGGCAACGTCCTCCAAACGGTGGTCCAGAAACTCACGAACCACCAGATTGGCGTCCGTCGCCGCCATATCCATTTGATAAAGCGCCTGGACCGCCGCCAGCCGGGCCGCGGTTCTGGATGCAGCCCTCGCCGGTCTGGCGTTCCTGGTGGCAGGCTCGTTCACCGGCCCGCCTTCCGTTTGAATTCATGCTTCAACTCCATGAGCCCGGCACAGGCAAGAGCCGCATCCCGGCCTTTGTTCTTGCCGTCAACACTGGCGCGCGCCCATGCCTGGTCGCGGTTATCGACTGTAAGAATACCGTTGCCCACGGCCAGTGCATGAGTGACGCCAAGACCGAGGAGCGCTCGCGCGGAATCCCCCGCGACAATATCATAGTGAGAGGTTTCGCCGCGAATGACACAGCCCAGGGCCACGCACCCCTGATGCCGGGCCCCGGGGCCGAGCAGGCCGGCCGATATGGCCGCACTTATGGCAATGGGAATTTCCAGCGCGCCGGGCACAGATGCCCGCTCAAAGCCAATGCCCTGACGGCGCAGTTCCTCTGTTGCGCCACGCGCCAACTCGTTCGAAATATCTTCGTAGTAGCGCGCTTCGATGATGAGAACTGACGGGGCAGGCTTTGCCATGAGGATCGCCTATTCCAACCTGCGGTGATCGGTGATCCGCAAACCATAGCCCTCAAGTCCGACCACTTTACGTTGCGGCGCATTGCTCAGCAGCACCATGTCACGCACCCCCAGATCATGGAGAATCTGCGAGCCGATACCTATCTCCAGAACCCGGCCCGGCGGCGCATCCGTTCCCGCGTCCTCCCTGGGATCATCCTTCAGCGCGTCGGATACGGCGGCTGGGAGCACATCGCGTATCAGAACGAGAACCCCCCGTCCCTCCTCGGCAATCAGTTCCATCGCCTTATGCACAAGAGATCTCGAATAACCTTCGTCATTGACCCCGATCACATCCGAGAGTGTGTTGCAGGCATGGACGCGGACAAGGACCGGCTTGGGCGTGGACAAATCTCCCTTGACGAGGGCGATATGTTCCTCGGCCGGCTCAATCGTTGTGCGGTACACCCGCAAATCGAATTCACCGCCAAAAGCACTGTTCACTTTTGTTTCGGCCACACATTGCACAACGCTGTCATGCTTGCGCCGGTAGGCAATGAGATCGGCAATCGTCGCAACCTTGAAATTGTGATGCTGTGCAAACGCGATCAGGTCCGGCATGCGCGCCATTGTTCCGTCGTCATTCATGATTTCGCAAATGACACCGGCAGGGTAGAAGCCGGAGAGCCGTGCCACATCGACGGCAGCTTCCGTGTGCCCCGCCCGCACCAGAACGCCGCCCTCGCGCGCAATAAGCGGGAAGACATGGCCCGGAGTTGAAATATCGTCCTGCCCGCGCGTGGGGTCGATCGCTACGGAAATCGTTCGCGCCCGGTCATGGGCGGAAATGCCGGTGGAAATTCCCTCGCGCGCCTCAATGGATACGGTAAAGGCCGTCTGGTGGCGGGCCTCGTTGTGGCGCGCCATAAGGTCCAGATTGAGTTGCGCGGCACGCTCGCCGGTGAGGGTGAGGCAAATGAGCCCGCGGCCATGTTTGGCCATGAAGTTTATGACATCGGGCGTCGCCATTTGCGCCGGCACAACGAGGTCTCCCTCATTCTCCCGGTCTTCAGCGTCCACGAGCACGAACATACGCCCGTTGCGCGCATCTTCCAGCACCTCCTCAATGGGAGAAAGAAAACTCGTATCGGGATTTTTCTGAGCCACGTTCACGGCGCGCGTCCTCTTGGTTTCACGTTTCCATGATCCTTGCCACATACCGGGCCAGCAGGTCCACTTCCAGATTGACTTTATCTCTGATTTCCAACTCACCCCACGTGGTCTGAATGAGGGTGTGCGGAATTAGATTGACCGCAAAGCGGGCACCTTCAACCTCATTCACAGTGAGCGATACGCCATTCAGGGTGATGGAGCCCTTGGCGGCAATGAATCTTGCCAGCGCGTCATCCGCCTCAATTTCAAAACGAACAGAGCCGCCATCCGCTTCCCGGCCCACAATCCTGGCGACGGTGTCGACATGACCTGTAACCATATGACCGCCAAGCTCACTGGATGGCGTGAGCGAGCGCTCCAGATTGGTCTTCGTTCCGGGCGCCCATGCACCAAGTGTAGTCCTGGCAAGCGTCTCATTGGACACGTCCACCTGGAACGCGGACACGAAGGCTCCAGGACCGGCTTCGCAAGCTGTAACGGTCAGGCAACACCCGTTGCACGCAATGGAGCCTCCAATATGGTCTTCGCCCAGATCATAGCCGCACGCTATCTGGATTTTGCCGTCCCCGGCGGAAAGCACTTCGCCAATATCCGTGATGAGACCTGTGAACATGAGAATCTTATGTTTCGCTGCGGCGGTAGAGCGTTAGAATATCGCGCCCCAGCGCCCTTGTCGCCTCAACATGGAACGCAGTCGCATTCCGCACCGCATCCAGGCCTTCATCCGTAAGGGCCTTGAGTCCCCCTGCCCCGGCCGGATCCGGTCCTTGATACACATAAACCTCATCCACAAGATCCGCGCTCCAGAAACTCTGCGCAACATGCGGTCCACCCTCGATGAGCAGGCGCGTTATCCCCCGTTCGGCGAGTGCCGCTAAAACACTTTGAGGATCAAGGCCAGCATTGGATTGCGTAGCGATCCTGGTAATTTGCGCACCTCGCGCCTCGAAGGCTTTTACCCGCTTCTCATCTGCTTGCCCGTTGCAAAATATCCAAAGCGGGATTTTGCCCGCACTGGCGGCGAGCTTTGTTTCATCCCCCAGCGTCAAATTGCTGTCCAGGACAACGCGCACCGGCGATCTGTCCTTCATTCCGGGCAGCCGGCAGGTCAGCACCGGGTCATCGGCAACAACGGTGCCCCGGCCGACGAGGATGGCATCGGCGCGTGCGCGCAGGAAATGACCATGGGCTCTCGCTTCATCCCCCGTTACCCAGACCGGAGTGCCATCACCCTTTGAAATCAGCCCATCGGCGCCCACGGCGATTTTCAACTGCACCAGCGGCCTGTTTTGCGTGATCCGAAGACGATGCCCCAGCGACATTTGCCGCCCCTCCGCGCCAAGCACGTGCAAAACGACCTCGATTCCGGCCTTGCGCAACCGGGCGAAGCCTTTTCCCGATACGCGCGGGTCGGGATCATCGGCGCTGCACACAACTCTTGTAATACCGGCTTCAGCAATCGCGTCCGCGCAGGGCGGCGTCTGCCCGTGATGGGCGCAGGGCTCCAGGGTCACATACAGGGTGCATCCTTTCGCGCCCGCCCCTGCCGTTTCAAGGGCGATGCGTTCCGCGTGGGGGCGCCCGCCCGCCATGGTCTGCCCGCGCGCGATGATCTCACCAGGATCGCCCGGGCGCACAAGAACCGCACCGACAGCCGGATTGGGCCAGGTCCGCCCCAGTGCGCGGCGCGCCAGCGCGAGGGCGCCGCGCATAAACATTTCATCCGAGATGGACATAAAAACTCGTTTTTACCGGCGCTGGGCGCGGAGCCTAGTCATCGTCCTCGGGGTCGGCCTCTTCTCCGGCCAGCTCACCAAGCAGCTCCTCGAAGTCGCGCGCTTCACGAAAATTCTTGTACACCGAGGCAAAGCGGACATAGGCCACGTCATCCAGTCCCTTGAGGCCTTCCATCACCAGGCGGCCGATGGTTTCGGACTTGATGTCCCCTTCGCCCTTGTTTTCAAGACGCCGGACAATTCCACTCACCATACGCTCCACCCTTTCAGGATCGACAGTGCGTTTGCGCAGGGCGATCTGAAGCGAACGCATCAGCTTGTCGCGATCGAAAGGCACACGTCGCCCGGTCTTTTTCAGCACCGACAATTCACGCAACTGAACCCGCTCAAAGGTGGTAAAGCGGCCGCTGCAATCGGAACACACGCGCCGCCTGCGGATCGCCGCATGATCCTCCGAGGGGCGGGAATCCTTCACCTGCGTATTGGTGCTTCCGCAATAAGGGCATCGCATTATATTGGCTCCCGGACCGCTGAACGCCCTGCTCTACACACCTGACGGGTACACCGGGAAGCGTCCGCACAATTCGATAACCTTGGCCTTAACGCCCGCTTCAACCTCGGTATTCGAATCCGCGCCATTGGCCACAAGGCCGTCCAATACCTCAAGAATCATATCCCCGACCCCTTGGAATTCGGTGACGCCGAAACCACGGGTCGTGCCCGCGGGAGACCCGAGCCTTATACCCGAGGTCACCATCGGCTTTTCAGGATCAAAGGGGACGCCATTCTTGTTGCAGGTGATGTTGGCGCGGCCCAGAGCCGC
>QIGN01000003.1 GCA_003228955.1 Hyphomicrobiales bacterium | reverse complement strand
TGCTGTTCGCCACATTGGACCCGACCATGCGCGAAATTCGCCTGCCCGGCGGAACCAAGGCCATTGTGTCGGATACGGTCGGGTTCATCTCGAACCTCCCGACCAGCCTGATCGCGGCATTCCGGGCAACGCTTGAGGAAGTGGTTGAGGCGGACCTTATTGTGCATGTCCGCGACATCTCCAGCGAGGAGTCGGAAGATCAACGCCGGGACGTCGAGATTGTGCTTTCCGAACTCGGCATAGAAGCATTACGCGCGGAAGATAACTTGCTGGAAATATGGAATAAAATAGACCTTCTTGGCGATGAACGCCGGCAGGAACTCCGCAATGCGGCCCGCCGTACGAAGGGCAAGGCGGTTTGTCTGTCGGCCACGACAGGCGAGGGGATGCCGGAACTGCTGGACCTCATTGAAACACGCCTTAACAGCGCTGGAACAGTGATCGAAATCACGCTCCGGCCCAGCGATGGCGCCTTGAAGAACTGGTTGCACGAAAACGCCCAGATGCTTGACCAGAGAACTGACGACGAGGGCCAGACTACCTGCCGGTTGCGGATTTCGGAATTCAAACGCGAGCAGTTGATAAAGCGCTTTTCCGAAAGCTCCTGGGCTATGGCGGCTGAATAACTCTTTCCCGATCAGGATTCGACCTTCTGCTCATTCCGCTTCACTTCGTCCCACAACCGGTCCATCTCGGCCAGGTCAGACTGCCCCGGGGATTTGCCCTGATCTAACAACTTGCTTTCGACCTCTCCAAAGCGCCGCATAAACTTCGCGTTGGCGCCGCGCAGGGCATCTTCCGGACCGACGCCCAGATGCCGCCCCAGATTGGCGAGTACGAACAGCAGGTCACCATATTCCTCGGCGATTTTTTCCCGGCTCGGGTTTTCATGAGAGACCGCGTGTTCCAGCTCACCGGTCTCTTCTCGAATCTTGTCGAACACCGGCTCCATGGAGGGCCAATCAAACCCCACCCGCGCGGCCTTGTCCTGAAGTTTAATCGCACGAACCAGCGCGGGCAGGGCCAGTGGAACACCGGCCAGCGCGGACGAATCGGCGGAAGTTTGCGCGGGAGTTTTGTCTGATTTCTCTTGCTGCTTGATGCGCTCCCAGAAGTCCTCGGGATCGAAACTGGCACGTTCCTCATCGCTGCCAAACACATGGGGGTGCCGGCGGATCATCTTCACGGCAATGCCGTGAACCACATCGTCAAATGTGAAATGCCCATCCTCGCGCGCCATCTGCGCGTGATAAACCACCTGCAAAAGCAGATCGCCAAGCTCCTCCTCAAGGTCCGTAAAATCTCCGCGCTCAATGGCGTCGGCAACCTCATAGGCTTCCTCGATGGTGTAGGGGGCAATGGTCGCGAAGGTCTGCTCGATGTCCCACGGACAGCCCGATTCCGGCGCGCGCAGCGCCTCCATGATGGAGAGGAGGGTATCGATGTTATGTTTGGAATTTACCAATTAACCCTCTGATCTGAAGGAATTTCCCATATCCATTATTCGCATAATGTATATTATGACAAATTATTGCAGCATGATTTGGCGCGGTGACAGGGCGCGGCGGAAGCACACCCGCAAAGCCCCTTATTTCTCAAAATAGTCAGCGATGAACCGGTCGAGGAGCCGAACGCCAAAACCCGGCCCCCAGCTGGTGTTCACATCCCTCTTGGGCGCGGCCATGCCGGTGCCCGCAATATCCAGATGCGCCCAGGGTGTATCGTTCTGGATGAAGCGCTGCAGAAACTGCGCGGCTGTGATCGAGCCGCCATAGCGCCCGCCGATATTTTTCATGTCGGCGACATCGGACTTGATCATGTCATCATATTTAGCGCCCAGCGGCAGGCGCCAGACCTTCTCCCCGGTCGCCTCGCCCGCCCGGCTGAGATTCTCGCTCAGTTCATCATTGTTGGAGAACAGCCCTGCATACTCCTTGCCGAGCGCCACCAGAATGGCTCCCGTCAGTGTCGCGAGATCGACTATGCATTTAGGTTTGAACTTCTCCTGGGCATACCAGAGCACATCGGCCAGAACCAGCCGGCCTTCGGCGTCCGTGTTCAGGACCTCGATCGATTGGCCCGACATGGAGCCAATCACGTCGCCGGGCCGCACCGCGGTTCCGCTCGGCATGTTCTCAACAAGCCCGATGAGGCCGACCGCGTTAACTTTGGCCTTGCGCGCGCCAAGCGTGTGCATCAGCCCGACAACGCAGGCAGCGCCCGCCATATCGCCCTTCATGTCGCCCATGCCGGCGGCGGGCTTGATCGAAATGCCGCCGGTGTCGAATGTCACGCCCTTCCCGACGATGGCGACGGGTTTGCCGCCTCCGGTGCCGGCCCCCTGCCAGGTCATGACTGCCATCATGGCGGGCTTGGCACTCCCCTCCCCGACAGCAAGCAGGGCGTCCATGCCAAGTTTCTTCAGCGCCTTCTCATCGTGGATCTGAACCTTGAGGCCAAGGCCGCTCAATTTTCGCGCCTGCGCGGCAAACTCCTTCGGCCCGAGAACATTTGCCGGTTCATTGACCAGATCGCGGGCGAGAATCACCCCCTCCCCCAGCGCCTTGCGCGCAGCAAAGGCGCGCCGCGCGGCGGCCGGGTTGGCGCATTGAATGGTCAGCCTCCGCAAAAGCGTGGCATTTTTGACGCTATCATTTTTATTCTTTGCGGCCTTGGTCTTGTACTTGTCGAAGCTATAACCCCGCAACATCGTCCCTAGAGCCACCTGCGCGGCCTCCTCGCCAACCGATTCGCGGGGTTTTTTAGGACGTTCAAGCACCAGTGTGACGGCCGGGCCGTCGCGCCCGGAAAGCTTGCCTCTGATGACGCCGCCAAGCTCCAGCCAGTCCTTGCCGGCATAGTCCTTCAGCTGGTCCACGCCGATCACAAGCAAGCGCGAAAGGCCGAGTTTTTCCGGAACGAGTATATCCAGGGAAGTTTTCTTTTTTCCCTTGAATTCCCGTTGCTTGGCGGCCCGCATCACGGCGCCGCCACTGGCCTTGTCCAACGCTTTTCCCGAAGTTGACAGAACCGGTCCGCGCTCGGCCAGAATAACAAGGACACCCTGTTTTACAGGCGACGGTTTGGCAAATGAAACAGTGGTTGTTTTACTCATTTTGGCATCTCTTTGAAGTCACTCTGGAGGGCATGTCCGCAATGGCAGGACATAGGGTCGTTTCTGCTGATTTCCTAGCATGTGCGGACGCACTTGCAACGCGGTAACTAGGTCCTGTCCCGGACGAAGGCAAGAGCCGCCGGATTTCGCCGAATTTCCGCCATGTTACCGTGGTGAAAATTTCACTCACACCATGCATTTGGCATCCTGAACCGCAACACTCAAATAATCAGGGTCCATGCAGCTGACGGGGAGCATACCGGGTCAACCATGGACCTCTTTGGCCGATATCTTTTCCGGCAGTTCGCGGGGAGCTTTTTACTGATCCTCGTGACGCTGACGACAATCGTCTGGCTCGCCAGCGCGCTGGGCCAACTCAGCCTGTTGACGTCAAAAGGCCAGGGCGTCGCCATTTTGCTGAAAATCACCACCCTCGCCCTGCCCGCTCTTGTCGCGATTATTGCGCCGCTGGCCTTGCTGGTGGCCTGTATTTTCACGCTCGACCGGTTCAACAGCGACAGTGAAGTCATCGTGATGTCGGCATCGGGCGCGCCAGTCTGGCGGTTTGCCGCGCCCTGCATCTTTCTGGCAGGTATCGTCAGCCTGATCCTGCTGGTCTTCAATCTCCTCCTGACACCGGCGAGCCTGCGGCAGTTGCGCTCCTACATCAACCAGGTGCGCACCGATCTGATTGCCCAGGTGCTTCAACCGGGCCGATTTACCGGGCCCGAACCAGGTCTCACCTTTCACATCCGCGACCGCGCGCTCAATGGCGAACTGCTTGGATTGCTGGTCAATGATTCACGAACCAAAGACGTGACCATGACCTATCTGGCCAACCGCGGCCAGATATTGTCCAACGAAGAAGGGTCCTATCTGATCATGAAGGAAGGACATATTCTCCGTCAGGAAGCCGCGCAAAAGGATAAAGGCGTCCAGATCGTGGCCTTCGAACAGTATATTTTCGATATTTCGGAATTTGGCGCCAAGTCCAAAGGCCGGGCGCTGCGCCGCGGCGAGCTTTATTTGCCGGAACTCCTGAACCCGGACCCGGAAAATCCGGACTACAAGCGCAACCCCGGCCGCTACCGGGCGGAGATCCATGAGCGCTTTTCATCCGCGCTTTACCCGCTCGTATATGTCCTGATCGTGATCAATTTCCTTGGACATCCGCGCACGGTTCGCGAAAACCGGTGGGGAGCGATCTTCATGGCATTCGGCGCGGCGATCGCGCTGCGCTCGGGCGGCCTCGCCGCAACGAATTTACTGACATTACAGGCCTCGGCAATCACCCTGGTATATGGTATTCCAATAGGTGCGATTCTCGTTGCAGCCTTCACAGCACACGTTAGAATGGCACCATACGCACGGCATGGAATCAATCTGGATATTTTAGCTAAGCTACAGATATTCAACAATAAATTACATGCCATGTTGGGGGTTAAAACCGAACAGAACGGCGGACGCTTGGGATGACTGCTGCCGGTACCTTTGCGCGCTACGTTTCGTGGCGATTTTTGATGTCCATTCTGGGCGTGACCGCGCTTTGCGTGGCGCTGCTGTTCTTTGCCGATATGATCGAATTATTGCGACGTTCGGGCAAGGATGACGGGGCATCGATTTCGGCCTCCACGCTCGTTGCCATTGCGCTGCTTCGGCTGCCCTCCAGGTCGGAAATCATTCTCCCCTTCACGGTGCTGATCGGATCGATAATAACGTTCCTCGTGCTCAGCAGGAAATCAGAGCTCATCGTGGTGCGCGCCGCCGGCATGTCGGCATGGCAATTCATCATGCCCGGTATATTCGTGGCTGTTACGCTCGGCATTTTCATGGTTGCGGTTTACAACCCGGTCTCCGCCATGGCGCAATTGGCGTCGGAGCGCCTTTACGCCAAAACATTTGACAAGAAATCCTCATTTCTCGACACCAAGTCCGCCGGCGCCTGGCTGCGCCAGGACGGAACCGACGGACAATCGGTCATACATGCCAGAATTGTCAGCAACCAGGGTTTGTCGCTGGGCGGCGTAAGCGCCTGGCAGTTCGACAGCGAAAAGAACTTCATCGAGCGGATCGACGCGGATTCTGCGGAGTTGAAGAAAGGCTACTGGGTGCTCAGCCGGGCAACTGTTAGCGCCGCGGGCCGCGAACCGGCGTTTTACGACCAATATCTGGTGAGCACGCATCTGACGCCGACCCACGTCAAGGACAGCCTCGGGTCTGTCTCGTCGGTTTCATTCTGGGAGTTGCCGGCCTTCATCGATCTTGCGGACAAGGCGGGCCTGCCAGCGGTCCGGCATAAATTGCGTTTTCAGATGCTGCTGTCGCTGCCGCCGCTGCTGGCCGTCATGGTCCTGCTGGCGGCCACCTGTACGTTGCAATCCTTCCGGTTCGGCAAGGTTCAGACAATGGCCCTCGTCGGATTGGGGTCAGGTTTTTTGTTTTTCCTGTTTCGTGAAGCGTCCCGGAATATCGGAAGTTCGGGATTGGCCGCGCCGGAGGTCGCGGCGTGGGCACCTGTGGCAATTGGCGCCCTGCTTACGGTTACTGCGTTGCTGCATCGAGAGGACGGTTGAACGTGATGCGGCATAGGCACATACACAGCGATGCGGCCCGGGTGGCGACCCCCTCCCGGTTTACGCGCGCCTGGGCCCGGAGCCGGCCGCCGGGAATAGCCGCCGGTCTGGTTCTTGGGATCATGGCTGCGTCGTTATCCGCGGCGCTGTCGACAACGGCATTGGCCCAGTCCCAATTTGACGCTCAGGGCAAGGTTGACTCCACTCTGCCGATGCTGCTGCAGGCCGACCAGATGATCTATGACAATCGGAACAACCGGGTCATTGCCCGGGGCAATGTCGAGATTTATTACAGCAACTATACGCTGCAGGCCGACAAGGTCATCTACGAGCGGGGCAATAATCTCCTTAAAGCGGAAGGCAATGTCCGGATCAAGGAGCCCAACGGCGCGGTCATCAGCACCAACCGGATCACGCTGACCGACGATTTCCGCGATGGATTTATCCAGTCGCTGAAGATCGTGACCGCGGAGGATGCGCGGATCGCGGCGGCGCGCGCTGTGCGCGAGAAAGGCGATACGACCGTATTTGAACGGGCCGTCTACACGCCATGCAAAGCTTGCGAAGACAACCCGGAAAAAGCGCCAACCTGGAGGATCAAGGCCAAAAAGATTATCCACAAAAAATCCGAGGCAACGATCGAATACAGGAATGCAACATTTGAGATGTTCGGCGTTCCTATCCTCAAACTGCCCTACTTCAAGCACGCAGACCCGTCGGTGAAACGCAAAACGGGTTTCCTGGTTCCGCGCTATGGCGGTTCGAGGGAGCTCGGGGCCACGATCGAAACCCCATACTATTTCGCCCTTGCGCCGAATTATGATTTCACATTTTCGCCGGTCTTCACTTCAAAGCGCGGCGTGCTTCTGAAGGGCAACTGGCGGCAACGAACCCGCAATGGCCGCTATGAAATCAACCTCGCCGGCATCAACCAGACCAACAAGAAAACAGAGTTCACCACCAGCGACGATGACTTCCGCGGTTCGATTGACTCCAAGGGTATTTTCAACCTCAACGAATATTGGAGTTGGGGCTGGGACGTGACTGCGGAGACCGATGACACGTTCCGCAGGTTTTATGACATTGACAATGTGCTGACGACGGACCGGGTCTCGCAGGTCAACCTCACCGGACAACGCGACCGGAACTATTTCGACATGCGGGTGTTTAGTTTCGGCGGGCTGCTGTTAACCGACAACCCGGCTTCTGAATCTCTGGTTCTTCCTGTTATCGACTATAATTATATCTTCTCCGATCCGGTGCTGGGAGGCGAGTTAAGCTTCGACACAAATGTGGTGAGCCTGACGCGCGAAGGCGGCGCCGACACATCGCGGATCGTCTCGGAAGTCAAATGGCGCAAGCAAATAATCGACAGGCGCGGCCAGGTTTTGACACCCTTCTTCAGTGCGCGAGGCGACATATACGACGTTTCGAGTAACTTTGTCGATCAGGTCACAGGCACCGTATTTACCGGAGGGACCACCACCCGCGGCATGGTTACGGGCGGGCTTGAATACCGCTATCCTTTCGTCAAACACACGGCGAGCGCGGCCCATATCCTTGAACCCATCGCTCAGATCATTGCGCGCCCCAATGCGTCCGGTCAATTGGACATTCCCAATGAGGATGCGCGCAGTCTCGTTTTTGACGACACGCTTCTGTTCGATATTGATAAATTCTCCGGCTATGACCTGGTGGAAGGTGGAACACGCGCCAATATTGGTCTGCGCTACACACTGCAACGCTATAATGGCGGCTATGTCCGCGCCGTTGTGGGACAAAGCTACGAGATCGCCGGCGGCAATGATTTCCAGACCGGCAGCGGTCTGGAAAACAATGCTTCCGATTTCGTTGCCGGGCTCTATATCCAGCCGATGCAGTATTTCCAATTCATTGGGCAGGCCCGTTTCGACAAGGATAACCTCAACCTCCAAAGAACAGATCTGGCGGCATCGTTCGATTATGGCCCGGTCAAGAGCAGCGTTATCTACGCCAGACTGGACTCACAGCCCGGACTCGGCATACCGGCACGTCGAGAAGAGATACAGACAAGCGGCTCGCTGAAACTCGCCAAATTCTGGTCGCTCGTCGGGAGCAGCCGCTACGACATATCGGGCTCACAACGTATTGAGGACGAAATCGGCATCAAATATGCCGACGACTGTTTCGCCCTTACAGTCACCTACAATGAATCATTCATCCGCGACCGGGATATTGAGCCAAACAGCTCGGTCATGATCCGGTTCGAGTTCAAGAATCTGGGCGCCTTCGATCTCGACGCCCTGTAACGCGTATTGCTTCAGACCAAAAGCGTGCGCGCCCGGTCAACTTTGCTGCTGTTGGCGGCCAACATAACCAGCTGATTGATTATGCGAACAAACAGGTTCTTCAGATACTGCTCTGCCGCGATTCTCTGTATCGGGTATTTGGGTTTTGCCGGAACCGCAACCGTCCGCGCCCAAAGTGAGCAGTCCATTGTTGCACTGGTGAATGACGAGCCGATCACGAACTATGACATCACCCAGCGTATGCGTTTGCTCACGGTTACCACCAACAGCAAAGCATCGGATGCATTGCGAAAAAAGGTGATCGAAAACCTCATTTCCGAACGCGTTCAGCTTCAGGAAGCAGCCAAGAACAGCGTTATTATACCCGATGACCAAATCGACGAAGTATTCTCCCGCGTGGCCAAATCAAACAATATGACGGGAAAGCAATTGACCGCATCACTGGCGCAGATGGGTGTGAATTCAATAACCATGAAGGAGCAGATTCGCTCCCGCGTTGCCTGGCGTAAGGTCGTCCAGCGAAAGTTCAGAGGCCAGGTTTCCATCAACGCGTCGCAAATAGACAAGGCAATCTCCGGCGAGGACCCCTCATCTGGTAAAAAGGAAACAGAGTTTCAGCTACAACGGGTGCAGCTCAAATTGCCGAACGGTTCCGATCAAAGGACAATTGCCGCCCGCCTGGTAGAGGCCGAAAGGATACGGCAGCGCTTCCGGTCATGCGCCAATATTGCCGAAGTCACAAAATTGGCGCGTAAAGCGACGGTAAAATCCGTGGGCAGAAAGTCCGCCGCCAAAATGGTGCAGCCGACACGCGCGATATTGCTGTCCGCCCAAGAAGGCCAGATGACACCGCCCGTCATTACATCCTCCGGCATCGAAATGTATGCCGTCTGCGCACGCCGGTCGGTAACTCGAAATGATGAGCAGCGAAAACAGGTGCGCTCCAAACTCGTAT
Organism: Hyphomicrobiales bacterium; assembly: GCA_003228955.1. GTDB lineage: Bacteria > Pseudomonadota > Alphaproteobacteria > Rhizobiales > Methyloligellaceae > UBA2767. The sequence goes on along the minus strand of QIGN01000003.1, from coordinate 31,479 downwards.
CCCAGGAATATAATATTCTCGCGCGCCGGCATCTCAGGGACTTGCGCCAGGACGCCTATGTGGAATACCGCTAACAGGGCAAAATTGTCCGCCAAGCGAACCATGGGCCCGGCGCGTAATGTCCTCCACCGCAAACCAGATCGACACCCCGCTTGCTCTGTCAATGGGGGATCCGGCCGGAGTGGGGCCTGACATCTCGTTGCAAGCCTGGACCGACCGCGCTTCCTATGCCCTGCCCGCATTCATTTTGGTGGGCGATCTGGCGCAACTGAATGAACGGGCGCGCCTTCTTGGACTTGATATCCCAATCGAGCCCGTGGACATTACCGATAACGTGCAGGAAATCTTTGCGAGCGCCTTGCCCGTTTTTCCGGTTAAGTTGCCCGTCAAAATTAAACCCGGGGTGCCGGATACTGCATCCGTGGCCGCTATAATCGAGGCTATCGAAATATGCGTAAACTGGGTGCAGGAGGGCAAAGCGCGCGCCATTGTCACCAATCCAATAAATAAACGGCTTCTGTATGAAGCCGGATTTAAGCATCCAGGACATACTGAATTTCTTGCGGAATTATGCACGACGCCGACCCTCTCGCCGCGCCCGGTCATGATGCTTACATGTGGTGAATTGCGTGTCGTGCCCGCCACCGTGCACATGCCGCTCAAAGACGTGCCCGCTTCACTTACCAAGCAAATGATTGTTGAAACAGTGGAAATCACGGCGCGCGAATTGCGTGCCTCCTTTGGCATTTCAACACCGCGCATTGCCGTGACTGGTCTCAATCCTCACGCCGGCGAGGAGGGCACGCTGGGCCGGGAAGAAACCGAGATCATTGCGCCGGCCATCGATACGCTGAAAGCAAGCGGATTGGATATAACGGGCCCGCTTTCCGCGGACGCTGTATTTCAGGAACGAACGCGGACCCACTATGATGCAATTGTCGCGATGTATCACGATCAAGCCCTGATTCCGGTGAAAACGCTGGCCTTCGATTCCACGGTGAATATCACGCTGGGCCTTCCCATTGTTCGAACCAGCCCGGACCACGGGACGGCATATGAACTCGCCGGAAGCGGCAAAGCAAACCCCGGCAGCTTGATTGAATCGCTGAAGCTTGCGGCCGCCCTGGCCGCTCACAGGATGGCGCCCGCGTGACCGGCACTCCCGATGGCCTGCCGCCGCTGAGCGAGGTCATTCGCGCCCATGGCCTATCGGCGCGCAAGGGGCTGGGGCAGAATTTCATTCTCGATCTGAACCTGACACGGCGCATCGCACGCGCCGCCGGTCCGCTGGAAGGAGTAAACATAGTCGAGATTGGCGCCGGTCCCGGCGGGCTGACGCGGGCATTGCTGCTCGAGGGCGCGGCCAGGATCACAGCCGTCGAGCGCGATAAGCGGTGTATCCCCGCGCTTGAGGAAATTGCTTCGCGTTATCCGGGCCGGCTCGATATTTTGCGCGGCGACGCGCTTGAAATGGAATTGAGAAATATTGCCCCCTCCCCGGTTCGAATTGTCGCCAATTTGCCCTATGGAGCGTCAACCGAACTGCTTGCCCGGTGGCTCACAACCGAGCCATGGCCACCCTGGTATGACCGGATGGTCCTGATGTTTCAACGCGAGGTCGCCGAACGTATCCTGTCTCCGCCGGGCCGCAAAACCTTTGGCCGCCTGTCCGTCCTGGCGCAGTGGCGCACGTCACCGCGCAAACTGCTCAACCTGCCACCACGGGCCTTTACGCCGGCACCGAAGGTCGAATCCACTCTTGTTGAATTTGTTCCCGTGAAAAACCCCGAACCAGCCGGGTCCTGTGCGGCCCTGCAAAAAGTGGTGGCAACCGCCTTCGGACAGCGCCGTAAAATGCTGAGAAAAAGCCTCAGAATTCTTATGCAGGAGCCTGAAAAAACACTGGAAAAGCTGGGTATTGACCCATCGCTGCGCGCCGAAGCATTGAGCGTCAGTGAATTTTGCGCGCTTGCACGAACTTGGCATAAGGATTCTTGATGTATTCCAATTTCTTACCGCCCCATTCTAAAGTTTCTTTTGAATATCGCGGACGAATTCCTCAAGCCCTGTCCGGCGGTCCCGTTTGAGTCGCTCGGCAGCCAGAATTGCGCGCAATTCCCGCAGCGATTCCTCTACGTCGCTGTTTATGACCACATAGTCATATTCATCCCAATGCTGGAGCTCGTTCGATGCCCCGGCCATACGGCGTTTTACCACCTCCGGTGAGTCCTGCGCCCGGCCCTTGAGCCGCGTTTCCAGCGCTTCCGCAGATGGGGGAAGGACGAAAATAGTGACAAGATCCTTGGGCGCGGTCTTGGTCAGATTTTCCGCGCCCTGCCAGTCAATGTCAAAGAGGGTGTCGCAGCCGGCCTTGAGTGCATGTTCCACCGGCGCCCTGGGAGTCCCGTACGAGTAGTCGAAAACCAGTGCCCATTCCAGCAAATCCCCCTTGTCGCGCAATTTGGAGAATTCTTCCTGGGAAACAAAAATATAGTCCTTGCCTTCGACCTCGCCCGGGCGCTTCGGGCGAGTTGTTACCGAAACCGACATGTCAATGCCGGATTCCGCTTGCAGCAACGCGCGCGCAAGTGTGGTTTTGCCGGCTCCCGAAGGAGAGGAAAGGACCAGCATCAAGCCGCGCCGTTCGATTTCGGGATGTCCTTCACTCAATGTTCTGCACCTGCTCACGCATCCGGTCGATCGCCGTCTTAAGAGCCAAGCCGGCCTGAGTGACATCGATGTCGTTCGATTTGGAGCAAATGGTGTTGGCCTCACGGTTGAATTCCTGAGCCAGAAATTCAAGGCGCCGCCCGACCGGATCATCATTCTGAAGTAGCTCGCGCGCAGCTTCGTTATGTGCCCTGAGCCGGTCAATCTCTTCCTTCACGTCGGCTTTGGCAGACAGCAAAACCGCCTCCTGGTGCAAACGCTGTTCATCAAGCTGCGATGCTTCACCGATCAGCCTCTCAATCCGTTCCCGCAATCGAATATTGACAGCGTCGGGGGTGCGCGAGGGGGCATGCTCAATCGTTTCGGCAAGGATCTCGATCTCGTCAATATGGGAGGAGATGGCGGCGCCAAGATGCTCACCCTCGGCCATGCGCGCGGTGACAAGCTGGGCGAGCAAGTCCTTGAGGTCTGAAAGAATGGCTTCCATTCTTTCTTTTTCAGCGCTTTCGTCTTCCTCCACTTCTTTTGTTTCAATCACCCCGCGCAGGGACAACAACCCGTCGAGCGTCGGCGCCGCGGCGTCCACAAACTCGCGCGCGCGTTTCGCTGCCTGGACCACCTGCTTGAACAACTCTTCATTCAGCCGGGCGGCCGATTCCCCGGAATCGCGCTGTACGGAGAGCACCAGCGTGCAATTTCCTCTGGCCAGATGTTTCTTGCATGCGTCGCGGACCGTTTGCTCGATCGCCTCATATCCCGGCGGCATCCGCAACCGGACATCAAGTCCGCGCCCATTCACGGTGCGCGCCTCCCATTGCCATGAATGGTGACCCAGACGGCCCTCGCGGCGTGCGAACCCCGTCATGCTCTTTAACGCCATTCCAAAAATCCCGCCCGATTGCTGCCCCTCGGCAGAAAAACAATCTCCTGCCCGCACCTTAGTTGAGTCGCGCACCGAATGGCGAGACTGTATGCCCTGCCCGCCAAGCCAACAAGGCGCGGGCACGCATATCAATGTTCTTGCTTGAAGTTCTCTATGCTGGCGGTTGATCAGCGCGCTGGTTTGCGGTCCGGCGGCGGGGGAGCCGCGCCGGTGATGCCGGATGATTGCTCTGCCGGCGCTGAAACAGCCGTATTCTCCTCAAGTGGGGGCAGCTGTATAGACACTCCGGCTCCGGGCGCCGGCAAGGAGAAGTTGAAACCTTCGATCAGACTGCCGCTTATTCCGCCAGGCGCGGTTTCCGCTGACAAATTGGAAATTGCGGGTTGCTGCGCCTGGAGAGTGTTTGGCGCTACTCCTGACAGCGGCAACGCCGGTGTTGCAGATGGAACGGGTCCACCACCCGCCGCCTGACCGCCCGCGCCAACCGCTGTCCCCGCGGCGACCCTGGCCTTGGCTTCAGCTTCCGCTTTCTCGCGGCGTTCTTTTTCTATTTTCCGCCACGCGCTCACATTCAGGTTGTGTTGGGCAAGCGTGATGGCGAAGGCGTGCCCGCCAGTCCCATCTGCAACAAAATAAAGGTCCTTTGTGTCCGCTGGATTCAAGACCGCTTCGATCGCCGCACGGCCGGGATTGGCAATCGGCGTGGGAGTCAGCCCCTTGATCTTGTAAGTATTGTAAGGTGTTGCTTTCTCAAGCTCACTCTTTCGTATGCCCCGGCCCAGCGTAGCCTTGCCCCCTACAAGCCCGTAAATGATAGTCGGGTCCGACTGAAGACGCATGCCTTTTTTCAGGCGGTTCACAAAAACGCCCGCTACACGCGAGCGTTCGTCCGCGCGGCCCGTCTCCTTCTCCACGATCGAAGCCAGAATAATTGCCTCTCGCGGCGTTTTCACCGGCAAGCCGGACTTTCTCTTTTTCCACAGCCGGGTGACGAATTTGCGCTGCTCCGCCTGCATGCGGTCGACCAGGTCCTGCCGTGTCATGCCGCGCGAGAATTTATATGTATCGGGAAGCATACTGCCTTCGGGAGGAACTTCGGATACTTCCCCCTTCAGCATTTCATGTGCATTCAAACGTGCAACAATCTGTTCGCTCGTGAGCCCCTCGGGAATGGAGACCTTGTAGAGCACAGCGCGGCCCTCTACCAGTTTGTCCAGTACAAACCGCATACTTGAGCGTTTGCGTATTTCGTACTCACCCGCCTTCAGCCGCTCCTGCACCTTGAAGTAGATTACGCTGGCCACGAATATCCGCCGGTCGGAAATGATGCCTTCGCGCTCAAGGCGCTCAGCGATTGCATTGACCCCTTCACCCTTGGGAATGACAAACACGGTTGTAGTTTCAAGCGGACCGTTTTTGTCGAATTGCTGTTTGGCGAAATAGAGCAGGCCTCCAACGGCGATCAGTCCTACGACAAGCAGACTCATGAGCCCATTCACGACGACAAAAAATGGATGGGTCCGCCGGCGCCGGCGCCCGCTTGGCGGTTCGGGCGCGCGAGCGGGCTCAAGAACTTCAGCCGGACTGCGCGGCCGCACATTGTCATGGAGGTCATCATTGGCGGCGCTTAAAGCCCGCGCCGCGCGAATAAGCTCCTGGTCGGGACTATCGCCGTGATTCGACATGACCAACTTATACCTTTTCCAAAGTGGAAGATTCCATCGCAAATATGGCAAAAGGGCGGATGACGAAGACGGGAATCCTAAGTATTTGCGTCAGTCAGGTATCGACGCTACGAAAAACCAGCGAAGCATTCGTGCCTCCGAACCCGAAGGAATTGCTCAGGACAGTATTGATTTCCCGCTCGCGCGCCTCATGCGGCACAAGATCTATAACCGTCGCGACCGATGGTTTGTCCAGATTAAGCGTCGGAGGCGCAATATTGTCGCGTATGGACAGGACCGAGAAAATCGCCTCCACTGCGCCAGCCGCACCCAGCAGGTGTCCGATTGCGGATTTCGTCGCCGACATTGCGAGCTTGCCTGCCGCATTGCCGAACAGCTTTTCGATGGCGGCCAGTTCAATTTCATCGCCCATCGGCGTCGAGGTGCCATGAGCGTTGATATAATCGATATCGGCAGGCTCGATGCCGGCGCGCTTTATCGCGGCCTTCATGCAACGCATCGCGCCGTCCCCCGATTCGGCCGGAGCGGTGATGTGGAAAGCATCCCCGCTGAGGCCATATCCGATCACTTCGCCGTATATTTTCGCACCGCGGTCGCGCGCATGCTCAAGTTCCTCCAGCACGACAATGCCCGCCCCCTCGCCCATGACAAATCCGTCCCGGTCTTCATCATATGGGCGCGAAGCACGCGCCGGCTCATCGTTGAAATGTGTCGAAAGCGCCCGGCAAGCGGCAAACCCCGCGAGCGAAATGCGGCAAACCGGCGACTCAGCGCCCCCGGCCACCATTACATCCGCATCATCCAGCGCAATAAGCCGTGCGGCATCGCCAATAGCATGGGAGCCTGTCGAACAGGCCGTCACCACCGAGTGATTGGGGCCCTTTAACTGATGGCGTATGGAGACCTGGCCGGAACACAGATTGATCAGACGGCCGGGAATAAAAAACGGACTGATCCGCCGCGGACCCTTTTCGTCCAGCAGCAGAGAAGCCTTCTCAATGCCCTGCAAACCACCGATACCCGAACCGATCAAAACCCCTGAACGCGTCTGGTCCTCATATGTTTCCGGATGCCAGTCCGCATCCTCAAGCGCCTGCCCGGCGGCAGCCATGGCAAAGATAATAAAATCATCGACCTTGCGCTGATCCTTCGGCTCCATCCAGTCGTCGGGATTAAAACTGTTGCCGGACCCGTCACCACGCGGGATTTCGCAGGCAACCTGGCAGGACAAATCGGATACTTCGAAGGATTCGATCCGGCGCGCGGTGTTTTCGCCTGCGATCAGACGAGCCCAGGATTCTTCAACTCCGCAGCCAAGCGGCGAAACCAGTCCCAGTCCTGTAATGACCACACGTCGCATATTCGTTCAATCCACTTGACCGGACACGCGGTTTCCCCGCCCATCGCAACCGACGACCGGACTGCCAGATCGCAGCCACGATAAGCTCTGCCCATTACAGCCTAGTGTCTTAGAGGATATTCAGCTTGGTGTCTTCTGAGGACCGGCGTTGCCGAAAAAAGACTAAGAGCTGTTCTTCGTAAGAAATTTGACGGCATCGCCAACCGTCAAAATAGTTTCCGCGGCGTCATCCGGAATTTCGCAACCGAATTCTTCCTCGAAAGCCATCACCAGCTCAACCGTATCAAGACTGTCTGCTCCAAGATCGTCGATAAAACTGGCGCCTTCGGACACTTTGCTCGCCTCGACGCCCAGATGTTCAACAACGATTTTGCTTACGCGTTCTGAAATGTCACTCATATTCTTGCCTCACCATAGCCGTTCTCAATTCCCGTCATATCGCGTCTTGTGAAAAGTTCAAGCTGCGATACTCCAAATTCAGCATTTAGCCAAGCGGCTGGTTCTCGGGGAGTGAGATGGCTGGCTGCCCCTCGCTTCAACTAAGTGGCCGCTAGTTAACACAATTTATTCTGGATGACCAGAATCCCGTATTTGCTCCAAACCATGCCAAATCAGGCCCAAAGGCCTGACAAAAAATCTACACCATCACCATGCCGCCATTCACATGAACCGTGTGACCCGTTACGTAACCCGCCTCGTCGCTCGCCAGATAGAGCGCCGCCGACGCCACATCCTCCGGCTGGCCAAAATTACTTGCCGGAATCGCGCTGGCAATAGCCGTCATCTGCTTTTCGTTCAACGCCGCCGTCATGGGTGTTTCGATAAATCCCGGTGCTATGCAATTGGCCGTAATGCCCCGTGTCGCCACCTCCCGGGCAAGCGACTTGGTCATCCCGATCAATCCGGCTTTGGAGGCGGAATAATTGGCCTGGCCGGGATTGCCGATCATGCCGCTGATCGAGGCTATGTTTACGACCCGCCCATAGCGGCGGCGCATCATGCCCCGCAACGCGCCGCGGATCAGCGAAAACACCGATGTCAGGTTGACCGCAATGACATCGTCCCACTCATCATCGCTCATGCGCATAAAAAGGTTGTCCCTGGTGATGCCGGCATTGTTGACCAGAATATCCAGTTGCCCAACTGCTTCGTCGGCAGCAGGCGCCAGTTTTGCTACAGCCTCCCGGTCGCGCAGATCGCAGGGCAGCGTATGAACACGCTCACCCAGTTCGTCCGCCAGTTCCTTGAGGCGCTCCTCGCGTGTGCCGGAAATTGCCACGGTTGCGCCGGCACGATGCAAATCGCGGGCGATCGCGGCGCCAATTCCACCGCTCGCACCGGTGACAAGCGCTCCCTTGCCGGTTAAATCAAACATGTTCCCAATCCCCTCACCTCAGGCGCCCGAAGTAAGGGCTTCCGCCGCCGCGTCTATCTCGCCAGGCGTCCCAACGGATTTTGCGTCGAGAGAGCGCTCAATGCGCCTCGCCAGCCCGGTCAGCACCCGCCCCGCGCCGATCTCATATAGCGTCGTGACACCGGCTCCCGCCATATAGGCCACAGATTCCCGCCACCGCACAATACCAGTGACCTGATCCACCAGGCGAGCGCGAATGTCTTCCGGGTCGGAAATCTCCCCGGCAACCACATTGGAAATCAACGGAACAGCCGGAGCACTGATTTCAACACCGGCCAGAGATTGCGCCATGACGTCCGCCGCCGGCTGCATCAACGCACAATGAAACGGCGCGCTCACAGGGAGCAGAACCGCACGGCGCGCGCCATACTCGGATGCCATCTCTACGGCGCGCTCCACCGCCGCCCTGGCGCCTGAGACAACGACCTGCCCCGGCGCATTGTCATTTGCGGCCTGGCAGACGTCGCCCTGCGCGGCAGCCTCGGCCAGTTTACGCGCATTGGACATGTCCATTCCCAAAAGTGCCGCCATCGCGCCTTCGCCAACGGGTACCGCAGCCTGCATGGCCTGCCCGCGTATTTTCAGCAAACGGGCTGTATCGGCAAGGCTCAGGGACCCAGCGGCGCAAAGCGCGGAATATTCGCCCAGCGAGTGTCCCGCGACAAATTTTGCGGTGTCTTTGAGCAATATGCCCTTGTCGTGTTCAAGCACGCGCACCAGCGCAAGCGAAACGGCCATCAGGGCTGGCTGCGCGTTTTCGGTCAGCGTCAAAGTATCGGCCGGACCATCCCAGATGATTTGCGACAGGTTCTGGCCGAGCGCCTCGTCGACCTCCTCGAAAACAAGCCGTGCGCTCTCAAAGGCCTGGGCAAGTTCAGCGCCCATGCCAACCTGCTGGCTCCCCTGTCCGGGAAAAGTGAATGCAATGCTCATTCTGACATACCGAGTGGAGTTGGACCGGAGGCTGTATTGCGCCATTCCGCTTGCGAATTTTCGCGCCAAAAACACCGTTTCACCGGTTCGTGTCAAGCATCGCATCCCCAAATGGCTGATCGCAACGCTCAATCGCCCGAAAACGGGACCTCTTCACGAAAGTTTTAGCAGTTGCAATGGACAGGCAAATGCGTATAAGTGCGCCGCATCACAGGCCCCGGCCGGAGGCTGAACGGTTAGCTACGCGCTTTCCCCTGTTTCCGCTCTTTCGGGTCAATTTTTGAGCCTTTCCTGAATGACTATCGGGGCTCAAAGAGGCTTAGCGCCCGGGCCAGGCGTATTGTTAAGGAAAGGCAGCGATTTATGCCACTCTACGAACACATATTCCTCGGCCGTCAGGATATTTCCGCGCAGCAATTCGAGGGATTGATCGAAACCTACCAGGCCATCATCACGGAAAAAGGCGGCTCCATCGCCAAGTCGGAATATTGGGGTCCCAAGATCCTCGCCTACAAGATCAAGAAGAACCGCAAAGCCCATTTCGCCCTCATTGACATTGACGCGCCGCACGAAGCCGTCGCGGAGATGGAACGGCAGATGGGAATTTCCACCGACGTCATCCGTTTTTTGACTCTGCGGGTTGACGAGCATGAGTCCGGGCCATCCGCGATGATGAAGCGCAGCGACCGCGATGACCGGCGCGGCGGGCGGCGTGACCGCGATGGCGGACGGCGCGAGCGCAGCGGCGGACCGCCGCGCCCCAGAGACCGCAATACCGAGACGCCCGCGGCGCAGGCGAAGGAAAACAGCGCCGAGGCACCGGCTGGCGATAGTGATGCCAGCAAGGCTGCGAAGAGCAGCGACGCCAAGGCGGAGGAATAAGACATGGCCCCTTCACCTGGACGCCGCCCTTTCTACCGCAGGCGCAAGACATGCCCGTTCTCCAGCGACTCAGCACCGAAGATCGACCATAAGGACATCCGCTTGCTGCAACGCTATGTTTCGGAGCGCGGCAAGATCGTGCCGAGCCGGATAACGGCCGTGTCCGCGAAGAAACAAAGAGAGTTGGCGAAAGCCATCAAACGCGCCCGTTTCCTTGGTCTGGTTCCCTATCTGATAAAGTAGCCAGGACCGGCACGGGCATAGTCGACTGGTTGGGGCGGCAAATAATTGACTGCCTCTAACCGCACTTGTTAAGGCGGGACAGCTTACGGCATGAATTCACCATACATGATAGGCATTGGCGCCGGGCTTGTGTCCGCGGTTCTGTTCGCCTCGACCATGACCGGCTCGGCGCTGGCGATGGCGCTGTTTTATATTACCGCCCTGCCCGGATTTCTTGCCGGGCTGGGTTGGGGAACGACTGCGGCGATAGTTGCGGCCGTGACCGGCGCGGCGCTCACATCCGTTCTGCTTGTGCCGCTTGCCGGGCTTGGCTATTTCCTGACTCTCGGGCTTCCGATCGCCATATTGTGCCATTTGGCATTGCTTGCCCGCCCGGAAGATGAATCCGGCGGTGACAGCGGCCAGGGCGCGGCCATGGAATGGTATCCGCCCGGGCGAATTGTGGCCTGGACCGCATTGATGGCTGGCGGCGTGGCGGCGCTGAGCGTCCCGTTGTTCGGCCTGGATGTGGAAACATACCGGGCCAATCTTCAGCAAATCCTGGACAAAATGTTCTTCAGTCAACTGCCCGGCGGCGCACCGCCAGGCATGACCAAGGAGCAGATGGGACCGGTTATTGAGCTTCTCATCCGTGCGCTTCCCGCCGCCTCGGCCATCGTGTGGCTGGCGATCATCATGCTGAATATGTGGACCGCCGCCAAAATCGCGGCAGCATCCGGCCGCATGATTCGCCCATGGCCGGACCTGACATTGATGAGCTATCCCGGGACCTTCGCGCTCGGATTTGTGGCCGCTCTGCTCGGCACCTTCACACCTGGCATTCTCGGCATTGTCGCGACCGGCTTTGCGGGCGCGTTCCTGGTTGCCTATATCCTTCTAGGCCTTGTCGTGCTGCATGTGCTGGCGCGTAAATCTCCCTTCCGGCACGTCATTCTGGCGGCCCTTTATCTTGGAATATTCATCTTCGGCTGGGTGGCCCTTGTCGTCGCCATGGTCGGTATCGGCGACCCCATGTTCAGATTCAGGGAACGCGCCGTTGGCGGGAACACGAACCCGCCGCCAGACGACGACTGATGAGAAAATGAGACATTCAATCAAAACCTCCATGGAGAGAACCAATGCAAGTCATATTGCTTGAGCGAATCGGAAAGCTCGGCCAGATGGGCGATACCGTTAACGTCAAAAACGGATACGCCCGCAACTTTCTGCTGCCGCAGGGCAAGGCACTACGCGCATCGGATGCCAACAAACAGCGCTTCGAACAGGACCGGTCACAGCTCGAAGCCCGTAACCTGGAGCGCAAGAAAGAAGCTGAAAGTGTCGCTGAAAAGCTGAACGGGCAGGTTTTCATCGCGATTCGCCAGGCTGGCGACACGGGCCAGCTCTATGGGTCCGTCTCCACGCGCGATATTGCCGAGATCGTGACCGAGGCGGGCTATTCCATTGATCGCAACCAGGCGCAACTCGACGCGGCCATCAAAATTCTGGGTCTTCACCCGGTCAGCATCACGCTCCATCCCGAAGTCATCGTATCGATCACCGTCAATGTGGCCCGTTCCGAAGAAGAAGCCAAACGCCAGGCCCGCGGCGAAGACATAACCGCGCAGGGCGATGACGCGGAGGACGAGGACGCAATTTCCGTCGAAGAAGTCTTCGAGGATGAAGAGCTCTCCAAACAGGCGGAAGAAGCACTTGACGATGACGCTGATTCAGATGGCGGGGAAGCCTCTGGAGAAGGCAACTCAAATGAGTCCGGTGACGCCGGGCAGGACGATACGGACAAGGAACCGGCCGGCAAGGAAGATTAGTCCGCCTGGCGCGGCCCGGATTGCGGCGCATTCACGCCACGCAATCATGCTTCTGATTCGTCGCGCCCACACAAGCCGGCAGGGTAAAAATATTTCGCCGTCTGTGTATTACGTGAATTTGTCGTGCCCGGGGCGCCTTTGGCATTTCCCGAATCACTTTTGGGCGTATGGTCCAGATCATGGAAACCGCCCAGACCAATATCACCAGCCTGGTTGAAACGGAGGATACCCCCTTCCGTTCCGCGCCACATAACATAGAGGCGGAACAGGCGCTACTTGGCGCAATCTTAGTGAATAACGACGCCTGCGACCGTGTGTCGAGCTTTCTGAGAGACGAACATTTTTTCGATCCGCTGCACGGGCGGGTCTATGAAGCCGCGCTGAAACTGATTACCGCCGGCAAGCGCGCCTCGCCGATTACGCTCAAGACCTACTTTGAGAATGAAGAACCGCTCAGCTCGGATTTGACGGTGCCGCAATATCTGGGGCGCCTGTCGGCCAACGCCACCACGGTGATCAATGCGGAGGATTATGGCCGCACTGTTTATGACCTCGCGATCCGCCGCGATCTAATCGTCATCGGTGAGGACCTCGTCAATGTCGCCTATGATTCACCGGTCGAGGCCCCGCCAGGGATTCAAATTGAAGATGCCGAGCAACGGCTTTTCGAGCTTGCCGAGACCGGCAAATACGGCTCCGGATTCGAGCCTTTTACCGACGCGCTGACCGAGGCCATAGACATGGCGGCGAACGCTTACCGCCGTGACGGAGGCTTGAGCGGCATTGCGACGGGCTTCAGGGATCTGGATGAGAAAATGGGCGGATTGCAGCCATCCGATTTGCTCATTATCGCCGGGCGTCCGTCCATGGGAAAAACGGCGCTCGCCACCAACATCGCCTATCATGTCGCGCGCGCCCACAAGACGGAACGCAAACCCGATGGCAGCGAAGAGACCGTCAATGGCGCCGTCGTCGGATTTTTCTCCCTCGAAATGTCATCGGAACAGCTCGCCACCCGCATCATCGCCGAACAATCCGCTATTCCGTCCGAGCGCATTCGCCGCGGCAAGATCGACAAGGACGAGTTCGATCGCCTTGTCGAGGCGTCGCAGAACCTTCAGGCCCTCCCACTCTATATCGACCAGACGGGCGGCATTTCCATCGCCCAGCTGGCGGCGCGCGCGCGCCGGCTGAAGCGCCAGAAAAATCTCGGACTGGTTATTGTCGACTATCTGCAATTGCTGTCCGGGTCCTCCCGGCGTTCCTCGGATAACCGCGTCCAGGAAATCACCGAAATCACGACCCGGCTGAAAGCCCTGGCCAAGGAGCTCAATGTCCCGATCATCGCCCTTTCGCAGCTCTCTCGTCAGGTAGAGAACCGCGAGGACAAGCGCCCGCAACTCGCGGATTTGCGCGAATCAGGGTCAATCGAGCAGGACGCGGATGTGGTCATGTTCGTGTTCCGGGAGGAATATTATGTGGAGCGCCGCGAACCTCGCCCGGGCACACCGGAACATGCAACCTGGATGGAGGAAATGGAGCAGGTGGAAGGCCTGGCCGATGCGATCATCGCCAAACAGCGCCATGGCCCGACGGGCACGGTGCGCATGCAATTCCAGGCCGATGTCACGCGGTTCAGCGACTATGCCGGCGCCAGCCGTCTTCCAGAGCGCCAAGACTAAGCGCGCGCCACCTGCTCTCTCCAATGGCTTTTGATCCCCGCAAAGCAGCAGACCCCACGGCCACATCGCTCCTGACCATCGACCTTGCCGCGCTGAGGGCCAACTACGCCACGCTGCGCGGCCATGCCAAGGACAGCGAATGCGCCGCCGTTATCAAGGCAGACGCCTATGGGACGGGCGCGGAACAGGCCGTCCGCGCGCTTTTGAGAGAGGGCTGCAAAACCTATTTTGCCGCCACCTTCGCGGAAGCTGAAATCATTCGCGCGGCGGCCCGCGAAGCCACCATATATGTGCTGGACGGCTTTTTTGCCGGATCCGGACCGGCATTTGCCGAAAAGGCCATCCGGCCCGTGCTCTCCAGCCTCCCCGAGATTGAGGACTGGGCGGCGTTTTGCCGGGAGCGGGGTCAGCCCCTGCCCGCCGCCATACAACTCGACACCGGCATGAACCGGCTCGGCCTGCCGCGCAGTGAAATCGAGCAACTGGCCGCGGCACCCGAATTGCTCGCATCCTTCGCCCCGGCGCTCCTCATGAGCCATCTGGCCTGCGCGGATGAACCGGGCCACCCGCTCAATGAAACCCAGCTTAAATCCTTTGAAGGCTACCGCGCGATGCTGCCGGCCGGCCCTGCCTCGTTCGCCAATTCCGCCGGGATATTCCTGGGGACCCGCTATCATTTCGACCTCGTGCGCCCCGGCTTTGCCCTTTATGGCGGCAAGGCGGCAGAGGGGCGCAAGCCGTTGCGACAGGTTGTTCGCCTCGAGGCCCGGATTGTGCAGGTTCACGACGCAAGCGCTGGGACAAGCGTCGGCTATGGGGCGGCCCATGTACTTTCCCGCCCCACGCGGATCGCAACGCTGTCCATCGGCTATGCCGACGGCATTTTCCGCGTACTGGGCGCACGCGACGGAAAACCGGGCTTTGCCGCATACATAGATGGCCATGCGGCGCCCGCGCTGGGGCGTGTCTCCATGGATCTGATTACGCTCGACGTCACGGACGTACCGGACGGTCTTGCACACAGAGGCGCGTGGATTGAAATACTCGGCGCGCATGTCAGCATTGATGAGCTCGCTGCGCAAGCCGGCACGATCGGGTATGAGATGCTCACCAGCCTCTCAAGACGGGCGCAGCGAATTTATACCGGGTCAGAGGCTGAGTAGCTGTCATGGCAAAAGCGACAACAGCCTATGTTTGCCAGGAATGCGGCGCCAGCACCGCGCAATGGTCGGGTAAATGCCCCGGCTGCTCGGCATGGAATACTCTGGTTGAGGAGGTCACAAGCAAAAGCGGACCGGAAAAAACCTCCACCGGCGGCAAGACCGTCGCGCTGCAAACTCTCGATGCGGAGGTGCCCGACGCACCCCGCATTTCAAGTGGATTGGCCGAATTCGACCGGGTCATAGGCGGCGGGCTTGTCCCCGGCTCGGCCATTCTGGTTGGCGGCGACCCGGGCATTGGAAAATCCACTCTTCTTTTACAGGCTGCCGCGGCGCTGTCGAATTCCGGCCATACGGCAATTTATTTCTCTGGAGAAGAAGCAACGGCGCAGGTGCGCCTGCGCGCCGAGCGCCTTGGTATCGCTTCGGCCCCGGTTGGTCTCGGCGCGGAAACCGGGCTTGCGCATATCCTCAAGACCCTGAGCGCGACAAAGACCGCGCCCGAACTTGTTATTATCGATTCCATTCAGACCCTGTGGTCGGATCAGCTGGAATCGGCGCCCGGCACCGTTTCCCAGGTCCGCGCCTGCGCGCAAGCCCTTGTGCGCTATGCGAAGCGCTCAGGCGCAGCGATCGTGCTTGTGGGTCACGTCACCAAGGACGGGCAGATCGCCGGCCCCAAGGTGGTCGAGCATATGGTCGATACTGTCCTCTACTTCGAAGGCGACGGCGCGCATCAGTACCGGATTCTCCGGGCGGTCAAGAACCGCTTTGGCCCGAGCGATGAAATCGGTGTTTTCGAGATGCGCGGCGATGGTCTGCGCGAAGTGGCCAATCCATCTGAATTGTTTCTTGGAGAGCGGGACAATTCAAGCCCGGGCGCGGCCGTTTTCGCCGGCATGGAAGGAACCCGGCCCATACTGGTTGAAATTCAGGCGCTCGTCGCGCCCTCGCCGTTGGGGACACCGCGGCGCGCGGTCGTGGGCTGGGACTCCAGCCGCCTGGCCATGGTGCTGGCGGTCCTCGACACCCGCTGCTCCCTGCAACTGGGTACGCATGACGTTTACCTCAATGTTGCCGGCGGCTTGAAAATTACCGACCCCGCTGCTGATCTGGCCGCGGCAGCCGCCCTTGTTTCGTCTTTTTGTGGTGTTGCGCTTCCCGCCGGTAACATTTATTTCGGCGAGGTGAGTCTGTCGGGCGCCATTCGCCCCGTTGGCCATATGTCGGGACGCCTGAAAGAAGCAGAAAAACTCGGCTTCACGGGAGCCACGGTTCCGGCCAAACTTGAAAGGGAAAGAGAAGGCTCCGGATTGCAACTGGACGCCATCGCACATCTGTCGGATTTAACCGCCAGGCTGGCACCTGCGAAGCGGCCATAGGAGGACCAAAGCTCCAGACTTTCCCAGTTCGTTGTGAGTAGTGCTCAAGCGCCTGTTGCCTTTACCCCGCACTACCGCCTAATAACGTGGAATCGTGTTAAAGTTCCGCCTTCCGAAAGGACACTGCATATGCCGTTTTCATGGCTCGATATCATCCTTGCCGCGATCATGCTCATTTCGGGCTTCCTGGCGATGTTCCGCGGTTTGACGCGCGAAGTCCTATCTATCCTTTCGTGGGCAGTCGCGGCGCTGGCCACACTCTTCTTCTTTCCCAAGTATCAGGCGCAGGCCCGGGTTTATATCGAACCTGCACTTCTCGCCGACGCGGTTCTGGCAGGCGGCATCTTTCTCGTCGTCCTCATTGTCGTCAGTCTCATCACGGTCAGGATTTCCGATGGTGTTCTGGACAGCCGCATTGGCGCGCTCGACCGTACGCTGGGATTTGTTTTCGGCCTGGCGCGCGGTCTTGTTCTGGTCGTCATCGCATATCTGTTCTTCACCTGGCTGGTACCGGAAGATACCCAGCCGGAATGGATCAAAAACGCCCGCTCCCTGCCATTGCTGAAGCAGACCGGGGCGGGCATTGTTTCGCTGCTGCCCGAGGACCCCGCGTCAGCCATCCCCGGCCTTCAAAAGCAAGAGGAACCAACAACAACTCCACCGCCGGCGCCAGCCAATCCCGACCAGCGCTCCGGTCTTGAGGGTTCCGGGTTTGCAGTTACGGCAAGGGTGGCGAATATTCCTTACCCCGGTCATACTGCTGCCGGGCAATGACATGAGCCAGACCGTGCAGCAAAAAGCAGCCAGGCACGTGAGCACAAAACCACACAGCAAAACCGGACTGCGCGTCGCCTGCGGCGTATTCGGTATTTTCGATCATGACGACGCGGCGGCCCTGACGGCTCTTGGTCTTCATGCGTTGCAGCATCGCGGCCAGGAAGCGGCGGGAATCGTGTCCTTCGACGGCAAGCATTATCACTCCGAGCGCCGCATGGGTCTGGTTGGCGATCATTTCACCAAGCAGGGGATTATCGACCGCCTACAGGGCCGCTACGCAACCGGACATGTGCGCTATTCCACGACGGGGGACACGATTGCGCGCAATATCCAGCCCCTGTTTTCCGACCTTAACGCCGGTGGATTTGCGCTCTGTCACAATGGCAACCTGACCAACGCCCTCACCGTGCGCAAGAAACTCATCAAGAAAGGGGCGATCTTCCAGTCCACTTCAGATACCGAAATCATTATCCATCTGGTCGCCCGCAGCACCAAACGCACATTCGCCGAGCGTTTCATCGATGCCATTCTGCAGATCGAAGGCGGCTATGCGCTGGTCGGGCAGACCAACAAGAAGCTGATTGGCGCGCGCGATCCGCTGGGCATCAGGCCGCTTGTGCTCGGGCAGCTTGACGGCTCTTACGTGCTGGCTTCCGAAACATGCGCCTTTGACATCATCGGCGCCAAATTCATCCGTGAAGTCGACAATGGCGAGGTGGTTATCATCACCAAGGACGGCATTGAGAGCCATCGCCCCTTCCCCAAACGCGCAGCCCGCCCCTGCATCTTCGAATATATCTATTTCGCCCGCCCCGACTCAATCGTCGGCGGGCGCTGCGTCTACGAGATCCGCAAGGAAATGGGCAAGCAGCTGGCGCGTGAATCCGGTGTCGATGTCGATGTCATCGTTCCGGTCCCGGACTCAGGCGTTCCCGCGGCAATTGGCTACGCCCGGGAGTCCGGCGTCCCCTTTGAGCACGGCATCATCAGAAACCATTATGTGGGACGCACCTTCATTGAGCCGGAGCAGCAGATTCGCGCGCTCGGGGTACGCCTTAAGCATTCGGCGACGCGCTGCGAAATCGAAGGCAAGCGCGTGATGATGATCGATGATTCCATCGTTCGCGGGACGACTTCGGTCAAGCTGGTGCAGATGATGTTCGAGGCGGGCGCCAGGGAAGTTCACCTGCGCATTGCCAGCCCGCCGATCACCCATCCCGACTTCTATGGCATCGATACGCCGGACAAGGAAAAGCTCCTCGCCGCGACCCATGATCTGGAAAGCATGTGCGAATATATCGGCGCGGGCACGCTGGCCTTCCTTTCCGTCGAGGGCCTTTACAAGTCCATGGGCTACAGCGAACGGAATCCCGAAACGCCGCAATTCACGGATCATTGCTTTACCGGAGATTACCCCACGCGCCTGCGCGACCGGGAAGGCTCGGAAATGCAACAGCAGCTCTCCCTGCTGGCCGAAATCGGTTAGGGCGTGACTTTCTTCGCCACACCTGCCCGGGTCTGAGCGCCGATGCCCGAACCGCGTCTAAAAGATCGCATTGCCCTTGTCACCGGGGCTTCGCGCGGTATCGGGCGGGCCGTCGCGCTCGCCTATGCGCGTGAAGGCGCCCATGTCATCGCCCTGGCGCGCAGCGCGGGCGCGCTGGAAGACCTCGACGATGAGATAAAAGACCTCGGCGGTAAAGCAACGCTTCTGCGGCTGAACCTGTCCCAGGGCGAAAAAATCGATGCCCTCGGCCCGACAATTCTCGAGCGGTTCGGCCAGCTGGATATTCTGGTCGGCAATGCCGGGATTCTGGGGCCGCTTTCCCCTCTTGGCCATGTCTCCGAGCGCGACTGGAATGAAGTCCTGGAGATAAATCTGAGTGCCAATTGGAGGCTGATCCGTACAGCCGACCCGCTGCTGCGCCGATCCGATGCCGGACGCGCCATCTTCCTCACATCGGGCGCGGCAAAAAACTGCCGGGCTTACTGGGGCCCATATTCGGTTTCAAAGGCGGGTCTGGAAGCACTGGTCAAAACCTATGCGGCCGAGGTGAACGATAGCGATGTACGGGTCAATCTGGTCAATCCAGGACCAGTGGCGACAGCCATGCGCGCCAAAGCCATGCCGGGCGAAGACCCGGCCACCCTGCCCAAACCTGAAGACCTGGCCGAGATATTCGTGCAACTGGCCCTGCCGGAGTGCGCCCGCAATGGCGAGATTATTCAGTACAAATAATCCCCGGCGGGATTATGCGCCACGCGTCTCCAGCACCATCCCGTCATATGCCGGCTCAACACCATCGGGCAGTTCGCGGACAAGCGTGTCGTAATCCAGATCGGTATGCATGTGGGTCAGGATGGCCCGCTTCGGCCTGACACGGCCAATCGCCTCGAGCGTTTCTTCCAGGCTGAAATGGCTGGGATGGGGCGTATGGCGCAGGGCATCTACAATCCACACATCCAGATTTTCGAGGTGTTTATAAGATGCCTCCGGCAGTGCATTGATATCGCAGGAATAAGCAATGTCGCCGAAGCGGAACCCCACCGACATTATTTCTCCGTGATGCTGGGCGTAAGGCAGCACTTTAACGGCACCGCCTTTTCCTGATATTTCAAAATCTTGCCCTGTTTCTATCGTGTGCCTGTTCAAGATAGGAGGGTACGCGCCCTCCGGCGCCGTCCTGAAACAATAGGCAAATCTTTGCTCAAGCACGCCCCCGGTCCGCGCATCGCAATAAACATCGATCCGCGCCCGCCCGTTGAGGGCCACGACACGCAAATCGTCAATCCCATGGGTGTGGTCCGCATGTTCGTGGGTGTAGAGCACGCCATCAAGCCAGGAGACCCCGGCGCCAAGCAATTGCTGGCGCGCATCGGGGGAGGTGTCTACCAGAACACTTGTTTGGCCCTCCGCTCCGGCGCGCTCCACAAGCAGGGAACAGCGCAGGCGATGGTTTTTCGGATTGCCCGGGTCGCATTTGCCCCAGTCCCCACCGATGCGCGGAACGCCGCCCGAGGTGCCGCAGCCCAGAATGGTCAACTTCAGCGTCATTCGGCGGCGGCCCCCGCCGGAGCCGGCACTGTGGAAAAAAGCCGATGGAAATTCGCCGTTGTAGCTTGCGCAATCTCCTGATCGCTGACGCCTTTGACCCCGGCCAGTCTGGCGGCAGTATGGACCACATTGGCCGGCTCGTTCTTTCTGCCGCGCCTGGGTTCAGGAGAAAGGTAGGGCGCATCGGTTTCGACCAGCAGCCGGTCCATGGGAATGCTTGCGGCGATCTCGCGCAGGGCATCCGATTTCTTGAAGGTCAGCACGCCGGAGAAGGACACATAAAGACCAAGCTCGACCCCGCGCCGGGCAAGGTCCGCCCCGGCGGTGAAACAATGCAGCACGGCAGTGAAGCGTCCCCGGGACATTTCCTCTTCGAGAATTCGCGCCGTATCCTCATCGGCGTCCCGTGTATGGATGACGAGCGGCAGGCCGGTCTCGCGCGCAGCCGCAATATGGGTTCGAAACCCCTTTTCCTGATCGCCACGCGGCGCGTTGTCATAATGGTAATCCAGCCCCGCCTCGCCGATGGCCACGACCTTGGGATGGGCACTGAGAGAAATGATCTCCTCCAACCGGATATCGCGTTCCTCATCGGCGTTATGGGGGTGGGTTCCCACCGAGCAGAAAATATTGTCATGGGCCTCGGCAATGGCCAGCACCGCATCGAAATTGCGCACCCGCGTGCAGATTGTGACGAGTGTACCCACGCCGGCCTCTTTCGCACGCGCCAGAACTTCGTCCAACTGATTTGAGAGATGCGGAAAATCCAGATGGCAGTGACTGTCGACAAGCATCAGGAGGCGCCCTCTTCCGGCTCCACATAGCGGGGGAAAACGCCTTCGGGTTTGGGCAGCGGCGTGCCGGGTTTCAACCGTCCTCCCTCACCCAGTTGCGCAAAATCACGGGCCTCTTGCGGGACGGAAAGCTGATCGAGTATCCGCCCCGAGGACTCCGGCATGATGGCCTGCGCCAGTATCGCTATCTGCCGAACCGCTTCGACTGTCACAAAAAGCACCGTCCCCATGCGCAATGGGTCACTCTTCTTCAGCGCCCAGGGTTCGGCATTGGCAAAATAGCGATTGGCGTCGGCGACAACCGCCCAGACTGTCTCTAGAGCCCTGTGGATCGCCTGTTCGTCCATTGCCTTGCGCGTGGCGTCTATCATCCCGCCGGCGGTTTCAAGAAGTGTTTCGTCCTCCTCGGTGAATGCGCCGGGATTTGGCAAAGCGCCCTCGCAATTCTTCGCGATCATGGACAATGACCGCTGAGCCAGATTTCCCAGGTCATTCGCCAGATCCGCGTTGATGCGGTTGACAATGGCCTCATGGGTATAATTCCCGTCGCGCCCGAAAGGCACTTCGCGCAGGAAAAAATAGCGCATCTGATCGACGCCGTAATGTTCCGCCATGGCGAAGGGGTCGACCACATTGCCCACGGACTTGGACATCTTCTCTCCGCGGTTGAACAGGAACCCGTGGGCGAAGACCCGTTTGGGAAGCGCGATGCCCGCCGACATCAGAAAAGCCGGCCAGTAGACCGCGTGAAAGCGGATGATGTCCTTGCCGATGATGTGCGCATCCGCCGGCCAGAACGTCTTGAAGCTCGCCGAGGACTCGTCGGGGAAACCCACGCCGGTAATATAGTTGGTCAGCGCGTCCACCCACACATACATGACGTGGCGCTCATCGCCGGGCACGCGCACGCCCCAGTCGAAGGTGGTGCGCGAGATGGAGAGATCGCGCAAGCCCCCTTTCACGAAGCTGATCACCTCGTTGCGGCGCACATCGGGACCGATGAAGCCGGGGTTCGCCTCATAGTGAGCCAGCAGCCTGTCCTGATAGGCGCTGAGTTTGAAGAAATAGCTTTCTTCATCCACCCATGTCACGGGCGTGCCCTGCGGCGAAAGCTTTTCTCCGCCCTCCCCTTCGCTCAACTCGCTCTCATCGTAATAGGCTTCATCGCGCACCGAGTACCATCCCGAATAGGTGTCGAGATAAATATCCCCGTTGGCGTCCATGCGCCGCCAGATTTCCTGAACCGACTTGTGGTGGCGCTCGTCGCTGGTGCGGATAAAATCGTCATTCGAGCAGTTGAGCGCCTTCACCATCTCCTGAAAGCGCGGCGTGTTGCGGTTCGCGAGCTCGGCGGGAGAAATCCCTTCGGCCGTGGCCGTCTGCTGCATCTTGATGCCATGCTCGTCGGCGCCGGTCAGAAAATAGACATTGAACCCGTCGAGCCGTTTGAAACGCGCCAGCGCATCGGTCGCAATGGCCTCATAGGCGTGCCCGATATGGGGCGCGCCATTGGGATAGGAAATCGCGGTGGTGATATAGAAGGCGGGTTTGTCGCCCATGGCTTTCAGCGCATGTTACGGATCCAGCGACGCGCCGGTCCCGAGCCCGCGGCCCGGATCAAGCCAGGGTCTCACGCGCGGTTTCTTCCAGCCTGAAAAACGTCGCCAAGACCAGGTTTTTCCGGTCGAGATTGAGCGCATCGGCTTCCGCCTTCGCGCGCTGGATTGTTTCCCATAAGCTGGCCCATTGCGCAAGAGCGTGGCCGGTCCGCAAGCGTCCCGCCAACTCAACTTCAACCCCCAGGGCGCCTTCGCCAGTGGCGGCGTGGCCGGAAATGCGCGCAAGCGCCTCTCCCGCCAGTCCAAAGAACAACTGATAGGCTTCATTCGCTCCAGCCGCCGAAATTTCATCGGCCAGCGCATGAACCCCCTCGTAATCCAGCTCCGGAAGCTGCGTCATCAGACCTATCAACCGGGCATATAAATCACTGCCGCCACTCTCGAGCAGCCGCAGCGCGCGCCCGACACTCCCCTCGGCAAGCGGGATGCTGGCCCGCAAGAGATCGCCTGCCGGCGGCTCCCTTCCCGCGGCAACAAACGCAGCCGGCACCGCTTTCTCCAGTTCACCCGCATCGAGCGGTGACAAACGCAGAGTTCTGCACCGCGAGCGAATGGTGACGGGCAAACGCCCCGGTGCACCGCACACCAGCAGAAAAACGCAATCGGGGGGCGGTTCCTCCAAATTCTTCAACAGCGCATTGGCGGCGGCCGCATTCAACTCCTCCGCGCGGTCAATGATGACCACCCGCCACCGCCCGGCCCCGGCGGTGTGTCCAAAAAAACGTCTCAGGCGGCGCGCCTCGGCGATGGTGATCGCAGTGGCCAGCCGCTTTCGCTCCGGCAGCCAGGGCCGGCGCAACACGAGCAAATTTGGATGCGCCAGCGCCGCGACCTGCGCCGAAACGCGGTTTCCGGGCAGAAGCGATAGATTTTCCAGTTGCGCCTCGTCGCCGTCCTCAACTCGCGACAGCAAAAACCGGGCAAAGCGATATGCCAGCGTCGCCTTGCCAATCCCTTCGCCGCCAGCCAGAAGCCATGCGTGAGGCAGCCGGCCGGACTTATAAGCCGTGAGCAACGCCTGTTCCGCTCGGGCATTTCCAATGAACGCAGGCGCCATTCTGGGATGCGCGAACCCGTCGAGCCGGTCAGGCTCCGGCAGGTCCGTTTGCGCCTTAGGATCGGTTGCATCGCTCATGGGTTCAGCCGGTCCACCACCGCCTCCCACACATCTTCCGCCACGCCCGTCTCCGCCTGCTGCGCATTGACGACAACACAGCGCTGAGGCGCTTCTTCGGCAATCTGGAGGAAACAGGCGCGCAGGGCTTCATGAAACCGCAATTCCATACCCTCGAAGCGGTCCGGCCCAATGCCTCCCTCCGCGTTGCGCTCGGCGGCGCGTTTCAGGCCAGCTTCGGGCGGCACATCCAGGATCAGCGTAAGATCCGGCACGTTGTCGGCAACCGCAATCCGCTCCAGCGCGCGGACAAGCGCCGGCCTTACACCTCCGGCGGCGCCCTGATAGGCGGCGGTCGAGTCGGAAAACCGGTCACACAGAACCCAATTCCCGCGTGTCAACGCCGGCCGGATCAGATCATTCACATGATGGTCGCGCGCCGCGCAAAAGAGAACCGCCTCGCCCATGGGGCCAAAATCCCTTGCCGCGCCGGAAAGCAGAAATTCCCTGATCTCCTCGCCGCGCTTTGTGCCACCTGGTTCGCGTGTTTCAACAACCTCGTGCCCGGCCGCGCGCAAGCGTTCGGCCAGAAGCCTTGCCTGGGTGGACTTTCCCGCACCCTCGCCGCCTTCAAAAGTTATGAATTTTCCAGTTGTCATGAGCCTCGCATTCCGGGCAACCCAGTGCCGCGAGGTGACTTTGTACTAGAGCAGCCAGCCGAAGGCGAGGTGGAACGCGGATTCCATCCCCTTCTTCCAAAGCGACCCCTCGCCAACATTTTCCCCGGCATAGAGCGGGATATTGTTGACTGTGGCATCGGGCGCCGTGACGCGCAAAAATGCCACCTGGTCGCCTTTCTTGATTGGCGGCTTGAGCGGCCCCTTATAGACGATCGATGCCTTGATCTTCCGGCTGGCGGTTCGCGGCAAAAAGATCCTGATACTGCCATTGCCCGTGAGGGTTACATTGCGTTTCGTCCCGCCCCAGACCAGTGCATCCCCGATGGTCTCACCGGCATCGAACAGCTTCCATTGCCGAAAACTTCTGAACCCCCATTGCAGCAGCCGCTTACCCTCTTCCCGGCGGGCTTTTTTCGACGTAAGACCGTTGACCACGACAACCAGCCTCTGCCCGCGCTGCTTGCTCGACGCAACCAGCCCATAACCGGCTTCCTTGATAAAGCCCGTTTTCAGGCCATCAACTCCGATCCCGTCATAGACCAGCGGATTTCGGTTGTAGAAAATATACTTCTTGTAGCGATACTCCTTTTGCGAGAAGTAGAAATAATACTCCGGATATTCCTTGATGATATAAATTGCGAGCTTGGCCAGCTCGAGCGCCGTCATATAGTGATCTGGATCAGACAGGCCGGTGGAATTTCGAAAATTCGACTCCGTCAGGCCGATCTCGCGGGCATAATCATTCATGATATCGGCAAATGCGTCCTCGGACCCGGCCATGCCTTCGGCAACGATGATGCTGGCGTCATTGCCCGATTGCACGGCAATGCCCTGCAGCAACTCGCCAAGCGTCGCGCTCCCCTTGAGCGGCACGAACATGGCCGAACCGCCTGACGGCGCCCCGCCGGTGCGCCAGGCATAGAGGCTGTTTGAGAATTCATCGTCGAGCGACAGCTGCCCGTCTTTCAGGGCGCGAAAAATGACAGCCAGCGTCATAAGCTTGCTCATGCTGGCCGGCGGCATGAGCTCATTGGAATTTTTTTCGAAGAGAACGGTATTTGTGTCGGCGTCCATCAGGATCGCCCACTTGGCCTTTGTTTCAAACTTGTCCGTGGATTTGGATTTAGGCTTCGCCAGTATATCACCGGCAAAGACGACACTCAAAACCAGCGCCATGAGCACCAGGAAACTCTTACGATGACCGGTCGATCTCATACCCTACTCAGTCCATGTCAAAGCGCGAAACGCGAATACGCACACGAAGGGGCGTCCCGCGATCCGCCAACAGAGTAGCGACAAGCATGGGGTGAAATCAACTCACTAGCGAATTTACCGGGCCTGGACGCCCGGAAAGGCTAATTCCGTACGATCCGGGCGTCCGTGAACCCCGACCCGACCACGGCCCGCAGCGCCTGGTCCGCGTCATGGCGCGCGGCAAACGGACCCAGACGGACACGGTAATATGTCTGACCCGCTACATCCGAGGACTTCACGTCCGCGGGGCCCATTTCGGCCAGCCTTCCCCGAAGGCTGTCCGCGAAATCCCGGTTGCGGAATGAAGCCGCCTGGATGAACAGCCCGCGTTCGGCGTCCGGCGCCAGCGGAGCTGCCGCCGATCTGGTTTTCACGGCCCACTCATTGATGGCCGGGGTGGCTGTATTGCGCGGTCGCGAGATCGAAGCCACAACCATGGGATCGCTCTCCACCTCCTGGCTTACTGCTTGCGCCAGCTGCGTGCGGCTGGAGGATTTACGCGTCTTTCTTTTCGATCCGGAAAGGTCCGCCATCCGCGCGAAGGGCTTGCTGGCATAGACCCGCCGCTCCAGGGAATCGTTTCCGTCCAGCGGAGCCAGACCCATATACTGGACACGAACCTTTGCCGTGCCCGCACGCTGGAATCCGAGCGCCTGGGCGGAACGGCGCGACATGTCAATGATGCGATCACTGGCATAGGGACCCCGGTCATTGACCCGCACCACGATTGAGCGCCCATTCTGCAAATTGGTGACCCGCGCATAAGTCGGCAGGGGCAGCGTGGGATGCGCCGCCGTCAGTGCGTTCATGTCGTAAATCTCGCCATTGGCGGTATAGCGGCCGTGGAACAATTCCCCATACCAGGACGCTACCCCCACCCGGTTATAGCCCGGGTCTGCCTTCGGCGTGTACCAACGGCCCCCGATCTGATAGGGATTGCCAACCTTGTACCGCCCCCCGCCCTTGGGGACGGGCTCACCCAGTTCAACAACGCGTTTTGAAAATTTCTGTTCGGCCGGCTTTTGCCGTCGTGAGCACGCCGAAAGGACAACCGCCGTGAGCACGATGGAAAGCAAAACATAGAAAACCGTCCGCCGGGCATTTGAAATCGAATTTCCCGGCGCGTCTCGAGCCGCCAAATTCACGGTTCCGGGCACAACAAAACGTAACATTCTAAGAACCCACCCCCGACTTTTACACGACCCGCAGGCACTGCTGACAGATTTTAAACCACCTGGAACCAGCCGAACCGCGTACACCACCCCCAACTCTTTCTCCAGAAAGTTAGGAATAAGTGAATCGGCCTGAAGATGAATGCTTCAGTATCCGCGATCAAGTTACAGATTTTGCCGCTTTCCGGTCAATCTCGGTGGCGCCGACAACCCCGCCGCTCTCGAACAGGCGAGTAATTTCGATTTCGGAATATCCAGCTTCGGTCAACACCTCCCGGTTGTGCTGCCCGTAGAGGGGCGCGGGGCGCACCACGCCCCCTGGAGTATCCGAGAGTTTAACGGGAAGTCCAATCGTCTGCACGCGCCCGGCGACAGGATGATCTATCTCCGGCACCATTTCGCGGGCTATGGCTTGTGGGTCGGCGTGCATTTCCTTGATGGTGAGCACCGGGCCGGCGGGTATGCCAGCTGCTTCGAGGGTTTCCTGCCAATGCGCGGTCGTTCGCTTTGCAAAATATCCATTCAGGATTTCAACAAGCGAGCCCAGATTGGCCATGCGCTCCGAATTGGCGGCAAAGCGGGGATCATCGCCGAGGTCCTCCGCGCCAATACATTCGAGCAGCCGTTCCCAGTTCCGCTGGTTGGCAGCGCCAATGTTGATCCGGCCGTCTTCGGTCTCAAAGGTCTGGTAAGGCGCATTGAGTGGATGCGCGGTGCCCATGCGGGTTGGGGTATCGCCAGTCGCAAAGCAGATGGCCGACTGCCAGTAGGTGTGCGTGATGGCTGCTTCGAACAGGGACGTATCGACACGCTGCCCCTCGCCGGTCTTTTGTTTGTGCACATAGGCGGCGATGCACCCCATCGCCCCCAACATTCCGGCAGTCGTATCGCTGACGGGGGCGCCGACCTTGACGGGTGAGCGGTCCGGCCCCTCGCCCGTAATGTCCATCAGCCCGGACATGCCTTGCGCGATGAGGTCAAAACCGCCGCGCTCCCGATAGGGTCCGCTGCGCCCGAAGCCGGAGATTTCGCAATAGATGAGCCCGGGGTTTATTTCCCGTAATGTCTCATAGCCCAGGCCCAGCCGTTCCATTGTATCGTGGCGGTAGTTCTCGATGAGCACGTCCGCATCTTTGACGAGGCGGCGCAGAACCTCCTTGCCTTCTTCCGTTTTCAGGTCCAGAGCGATACCGCGCTTGTTGCGGTTCATCATCATGAAGGCCGCCGGCTCGCCATTGATTTCAGGGGGTACGAAGCGGCGTGAATCATCGCCGCCATTCGCCTTTTCCACCTTGATGACATCCGCGCCGAGGTCCGCCAGCATGAGGCCGCAAACCGGACCCGCCATGATGTGGGCGAGTTCGATCACGCGCATGCCCGTCAGCGGTCCCTTTCTTTGCTGAGACATGGTTTAACGCCCGGTCCAGTTGGCTTTCCGCTTGGCCAGGAACGCATCCAGGCCTTCACGAAAATCATCGCTTGCGTAACACAGGGCAATGAGGTCGTCGTCCCTGACGGGCGGCTCGGCTGCACTCATGCGCCGGAACATTTCCTTGGTGGCTCGCAGGGTGAGCGGCGCGAAGGTCGCTATTTCCTCCGCCAGTTCTTTTGCACGCGAGAAAAGCGCATCCGCATCGTCGAAAAGTTCGGAAACAAGCCCAATGCCAAGCGCCTCTTCAGCCTCAACCAGCCGCGAGGTCATGATGATCTCCCTTGTGCGCGCTGCGCCAAGCATCGCGGACATGCGCCGCAGACTGGGAACCGACAGACAGTTGCCGAGTGTGCGGGCAATGGGAAACCCGAAGCGCATATCGCGGGTTGCCAGGCGGATATCGCACAGCCCGGCGATGGCGGCCCCGCCGCCGGTGCAGGCGCCCGTTATGGCCGCAATGATGGGCCTTGGACAGGCTTCGATATCGGACAGCACGCCATCGATCCTTTTTTCATAGGCCAGACCGTCCTCCGCGCCCTTGAAATCTCGAAACTGGGAGATGTCCGTGCCGGAGGCAAAAGCCTTGTCGCCCGCGCCGCGCAGGATGATGACCTTCAGATCTTCGTCCTCGCCCGCGGACCGGCTGAAGTCCGCCAGGCCCTCATACATCGGGAATGTCAGCGCATTGCGTTTTTCGGGCCGGTTGAGGGTCAGAACCGCAACCGGACCATCGCGTTCAATGAGTAGTTCCGCTTCGCTCATGTCATGCTCTCAGAAAATCCATGGCCGCCTGCGCCCCGCCCTTGTTGTGCGGCACATTGGCTATCCCCAGACCCATTTCCACGCCGGCCAGCGTGCCAATCAGAGTCAGGTCATTGATATCCCCCAGATGCCCGATCCGGAACACTTTTCCGGCCACCTTGCCAAGGCCCGTGCCGAGCGACATATCGAATCTGTTCTTGATGACGCCGCGCAGCGCGTCCGCGTCATGGCCCTCCGGCATCAAAATGGCCGTCAGCGAGCTGGAATATTCGCGTTTTTCCCGGCACAGCACTTCAAGCCCCCAATGGTAAACCGCCAGACGCGTGGCTTCCGCGTGGCGGTCATGACGGGCAAACACAACGTCCAGCCCCTCTTCCAGCAGCATATCAATGGCCTCCGACAGACCATAAAGCAGATTGGTCGCCGGCGTGTAGGGGAAGAAGCCATTGCCGTTGGCGGAAAGCATCTCCTGCCAGCCCCAATAGGCCCTGGGCAGTGTTGAATTCTGCGACGCCTGCAAGGCCTTGTCGCTCAGGGCGTTGAAGCCAAGCCCCGGCGGCAGCATCAACCCCTTCTGTGACCCGCCGACCGTGACATCAACACCCCATTCATCATGCCGGTAGTCGATGGAGGCCAGCGAGGAAATCACATCAACGAGAAACAGTGCCGGATGGGCGGCATCGTCGATGGCCTTGCGTATTTCGGGAATGCGCGCGGTACAGCCGGTCGCGGTTTCGTTGTGAACCACGCATACCGCCTTTATTTCGTGCGCCTTGTCGGCGGCAAGGCGCTCCGCAATTTTCTCCGGTTCCGCGGCGCGGCGCCAATCCCCTTCGATAAATTCAGGCTGGAGCCCCATGCGCTCGGCGATGCCCTGCCACAGAACCGCGAAGTGACCTGACTCATACATCAGCACCTTGTCGCCGGGCGAGAGCGTATTGGTCAGCGCCGCTTCCCACGCACCGGTTCCCGAGGAGGGATAAATGATCACCGGCCCGGCGCATTTGAAAATTTTCCCGATGCCGCCGAGCACCTTCTTGCCGAGCACTGCGAATTCAGGTCCCCGGTGGTCGATGACCGGCATATCGATCGCCCGCAAAATCCGGTCCGGAACCTGTGTTGGCCCTGGTATCTGAAGGAAATGCCGGCCTGCTGTTCGCGCCATGAATGTGAGTCCCCTTAAGATATTTGCTTCGCGCATCCCCGCGCAATCCACCTCAGTCAATCAAAAATTGGCGTAACTTCGCCGATTCTGATGCTTGCCAGAATCGTGTCACCTAGTGTATATTGAATTATGAATTCATTATACATGTCAAGCCCCGACGAAATTCTTGAATCACGGCTCAGAAAAAACATTGAGGGAGACGTCCTGTTCGACGCCTTTTCACGAGGGCGCTACGCCACGGACGCCTCAATTTATCAGATCATTCCCCAGGGGACTGCCGTCCCGAAAACCGAAACCGATCTGGCCGCGATCATCGAAATTGCCCATGAGGAAGGGCTCACCCTCCTGCCCCGCGGCGGAGGCACCTCGCAAAGCGGTCAAACGGTAGGCGAAGCGCTGGTCGTCGATTTCTCGAAATATCTGCACAAGATCACTTCCATTGACCCCGAGCTACAGACCTGCACCGTGCAGCCTGGCATCGTGCTCGACCAGCTCAATGCACAATTGAAACGCCACGGGCTGTGGTTCCCGGTCGATGTCTCGACCGCCAGCCGGGCAACGATCGGCGGCATGGCCGGCAACAACAGCTGCGGCACCCGCTCCATCCGCTATGGGATCATGCGCGACAATGTAACGGCTATTGATGCGATTCTGGCGGACGGGACTCAGGCGCGTTTCGCCGAAGTGCCCAGGAATCTGAACCGGCTCAATGCCCCCTCCCCGGCGCTTGAACTGATGCGCGATCTCATCGAGATCGGCCGCAAGCGCAAAAAGCATATAGGAAAGGCTTTCCCCAAAGTGTCGCGCCGGGTCGGCGGGTATCTGCTCGATGCTCTTGTGCCGGGCGACGCGCCGGTCAATCTGGCGCAAATCCTGATCGGCTCCGAAGGAACCCTGGCCTTTTCGCGCGCCATCGAACTGAAACTCTCGCCACTACCAGAAAACAGGGCGCTTGGCGTTTGCCACTTTCCGACCTTCCGCAAGGCGATGGAGGCGGCCCGGCATATCATCAAGCTGGGACCGAGCGCGGTAGAACTCATTGACAAGAACCTGATTGAGCTTGCCCGCGACATCCCGATGTTCCGCACCACGGTGGGCCGCTTCGTCAAGGGCGAGCCCGAAGCCCTGCTGATCACTGAATTCTCTGAAGACAATCAGGTGGAGAATTTGCGCCGGCTCAAGGATCTCGATGACCTGATGCGGGAGTTGGGGCACAAACACGCCGTCGTCGAGGCTGTGGGGGCGCGGTTCCAGAAGGCCATCTGGGAAGTGCGCAAGTCCGGGCTCAACATCATGATGAGCATGAAATCAGACGGCAAGCCGGTCTCCTTCATCGAAGACTGCGCTGTCCCGCTGGAGCATCTGGCCGACTATACGGAGCGGCTGACGGAAGTCTTCGAAAAGCACGGCACGCGCGGCACCTGGTATGCCCATGCGTCCGTCGGGTGCCTGCATGTGCGGCCCATTCTCAATCTGAAGCTGGAAAAAGACGCCTCCACCATGCGCGCCATCGCCGAAGAAGCCTTCGAGATGGTGCGCGAATATAAAGGCGC
>QIGN01000078.1 GCA_003228955.1 Hyphomicrobiales bacterium | reverse complement strand
TATCCACCGCGTCATTGATGGCTTTGTAATGCTGGTAGAGACCCTCCTGCGTCGGCTTGTTGTAGTAGGGCGTCACCACCAGAATACCGTCGGCCCCAGCCTTCTTCGCATGGCGTGCGAAGTCGACCGCTTCAGCCGTGCTGTTCGAGCCCGCTCCGGCAATGACCGGAACACGGCCCGCGGCCGCTTCAATGCACAAATCGACGACGCGTTTGTGTTCGGCATGGGTCAGCGTTGGCGATTCGCCCGTTGTGCCCACGGGGACCAGCCCATCGGTTCCCTGTTCGATCTGCCAATTCACGAATTTCTGGAACGCGTCTTCATCGATCCCGCCATTCCTGAACGGCGTGATGAGCGCCACATATGAACCCTTGAACTTCATGACCGCTGAACTCCCAGCAATGCAGTTGCTTTGCCAATATTAAAACTGCACCAGTATGAGTGCATTCCCGCGCGACCATAGTCACTTGTCATTAGCCCGGCAAGCTGGCGACGAAACAGCCTTAAACTTCAGTCATTGTTCCGCCGGATTTCCATTCAAATCTGCCCTTCACCAAGAATTGCTGGGGTTAAATGGGCTGAGCTGTTTGACCGGAACCGCGAACGGGTTACGTTGTCGCGGAAAATACTCTCAAGCATAATGTCAGGGGCGTCGCAACGCGGCTCTCTTGTATCATTTTGATAAACACCCCTTGGCGGGATGGAATCAGGGCAACGTCAAAGAACAATGTCCGTCTCATACCTCAACAATGCCGCCTCGGGGACCATGGCGCTGTTCATCGGCTGCTTTTTGGCGATTGAGGTCTACGCCAAGCCGCGTTCCGCGCCCCTGCCTGACCGCAACCCCAAGCGGATTTCCGCCCCAGCTGCGGAAGCCGCGCAGGAAAAAGTCAAAAGGATCGCCAACCCTGCGGGCCTGGTCGCCAAACTGCCGCAACTGCTCAATTATGAACTGAGCGATGCTGACAGAGCGGCACTGAAATCCACAATTAGTACGGTCTATAAGGGCCGCTTCGATTCTGCCCGCAATTCAATGGCGAGGATCAGGGACAAGACCGCACGAAAACTGGCGCAATGGTATTTCTACCGCCGCCAGGGGAATAACTCCGACCCCGAACGCATCGAGCGGTTTCGGCTCGCCAATCCGGACTGGCCGAGCCAGAAGCGGCTTCAGCGCAATGCCGAAGCAGCCTTGCTGACGGGGCAAAGCAGTCCGGAGAAGATCAAGAGATTCTTTGCCAGAACGAAACCCCTGAGTGGCGCCGGCCTTGCGGCGCTTGCAGGCGCTCACCTTGCAACCGGGAACAAACAGAAGTCTGTCCGGCTCATAAGCGAAGCCTGGCGCAAATATGATTTTGATCGAGACGATGAGAAGTTCATTCTCGGGAAGTTCGGCAAACAGCTTACGGCGCAAGACCACAAGGCCCGCGTCGACCGTTTGCTGCTCCTGGACCGGAAAAGCATGATTTCCACGGTTTTGCGCACCGCCCAACTACTGAACAAATCAGAGCAGAGGAAAATCAACGCTCGCATCGCGGTTGTTCGCAGATCGAAAACCGCCAGGAAACTGCTGGCCGATATCCCCGATGATGAAGTGAAAGGCGATGTTGGTTTCTATTTCTCGCGCATCCAGTGGCTGCGCCGGCAAAAGAAGAAAGAAGCTGCATGGAAGTTGCTGCTGGCCGCGCCAACTGAACCAGATGCCCTGATCGCGCTCAATGACTGGTGGATTGAACGCCGGGTCAACTGCCGGGCGGCGCTGAATTCCGGACGGCCGAAGATTGCCTACGAGATCGCCCGGAACCGTGGCCCCTTGACCGGCAGAAACTACCAGGAGGCGGAGTTTCTGGCCGGATGGATTGCACTGCAATTCCTTGGCAAGCCAGAACTCGCACAGCAGCATTTTCTGGCGCTGCGGACCGCTGCCTCGAGCCCGCAGGCCATCGCCAAATCCGAATACTGGCTAGCGCGCGTCACGGGCGCGCTGGGCAGCGATGAGGAGACCAGAGTCCACCTGGAGAATGCCGCGAAATTCCCGTTCACCTATTATGGACAGATTGCGCGCCAGACGATCGAACCCGCCCCCGGCGCACTTCCGCTTCCTCCCGCGCCTGCTCCGAGCAGGAAAGACTTTGAAAATCTCAGGAAGCGCGACGCGGTGAAGACAATTGCGTTGATCCGCGCGGCAAAACTGGAGACGCTCGCACCGCTGTTTTTCCTCCAGCTGGCCCGGACGATCGAATCGCCGGGGGAAGCTTTTCTGCTGGCAAAGCTCGCGGCTTTCATGCAGCAACCTTTTGCCAGCGTGCGATTGAGCAAGATAGCCTTCAATCGCGGCTTGCCATTGGCGGAACAGGCCTATCCGACGAATTTGCTGCCGGAATACAAGAAAATTGGCGAACCGGTGGAACCGGCACTGCTCTACGCGCTTTCGCGCCAGGAAAGCGAGTTTAATCCGGTGGCGAAAAGTCCCGTCGGGGCGCGCGGACTCATGCAGATTATGCCTGGAACCGCGCGCGCAATTGCACGGCAGTACAAGGTCCGTTATCGCCGCTCGAAACTCACCAAGGACCCATCCTACAACGTCATGCTCGGCGCCGCCCATCTGGCGGATTTGCTGGCCAGCTATAACGGGTCCTATATTCTGACGCTGGTTGCCTACAATGCCGGCGGCGGGCGTGTTCGCAGATGGACGCAGGCGTTTGGCGACCCGCGTGCGAAGAATGTGGACGCCATTGACTGGGTTGAACGGATCCCTTTTACCGAAACGCGAAATTATGTGAAAAAGATTCTTACAGGTCTCCAGATATTCCGGTCGCGACTCAATGGACCCCAGGGCGCATTGCAAATTGTATCGGACCTGAACCGCGGCCAGCCGGGTTCTTCCGAAAAAACCGCGCCAGCCGAAACGACGCCAATCCAGCCGGTGCCCGCCTCCGCAAGCAATTAGACCGCGATCGCAGGATCAAAATGACCAAAGAACCCGGCTGGATTGAAAATACATACACTTCCTTTGACGGCCTGAGACTCCATTCCAGACATTATCCCGCGCGGCAAACGGATACGGCCCACGGCGCGCGCGCCGTTTTATGCTTGCCGGGGCTGACCCGCAACTCCAAAGATTTTCACGTTCTCGCCCTCCACCTCTCCCAAAACAGCCATACTCCGCGTGATGTATTTTGCCTCGACTACCGGGGCCGCGGACGATCCGGTTACGACCCGAACTGGCGCAATTATTCGCCCTATATCGAGTTGTTGGACACCCTTGATTTCATGACACTCACCGAGCTTCACCATACGGCTGTTCTTGGCACGTCGCGGGGTGGCATCATCGCCATGCTCATGGCCGTGATCCGGCCCAGTGCAATTGGCGCGGTCATCTTCAATGATATCGGACCGGTGATCGAGACGCGCGGGCTGGCGCGCATCATCGGATATGTTGGCAAAACGCCCGCGCCAGACAACTGGGAGGAAGCGGCCCTGATCGTGCGCGATATGTCGGCACGTTTCTTCACTGGCGCCTCCGGCGACGATTGGATGGAGATCGCGAGGCAATTATACATGGAGGAAGATGGCCTGCCGACACAAGGTTACGATCCGGCATTGGCCAAATCGCTGTCCGAAATCGACCTGGCCAGCTCCACGCCTCGGATGTGGCCCCATTTCGATGCCCTGAAACGTGTGCCGGCGCTCGTTCTGCGTGGCGAAAATACTGACGTGCTAAGCCGGGAGACGGTCGATGAGATGGCTGCGCGGCATCCCGCGCTACAAATATACGAAGTTCAGGAAGAAGGCCATGCGCCCCTGCTCCGGGACCGGCATTCGCTGCGAGTCATCGACAAATTTCTTGCAGGCGCCGATTGATCTGAAAAGGCCCAGTGTGGCGGATATCACCGCAGACTGGTTCAACCGCGCCGCTTCGATGTTCTTTTTGCAGAGGTTTTCGCCGATTTGGCTTTTCCTCGCGATCCCCGCGGCACCTCAAGCCGTCCTGCATGGCGGCGGCCGAGCCAGCAGCCGACGATGCAACCCGCGAGGAACGCGGTCAAAATCAACAATATGGCGAGGATTGATAAACTCAGCATGAAATCACATTGCCGGCGCGCCGCCCTGCCCGCCTGTCCACGTTATCTGCCAATGGATGACCAGCCAACGACAACACCAATCGCAAAGGTCAGTACAAGATAAGGTAAAAGCTGTATGGCCAGATAAACCATGCTATTTCTCCTGCCGCACTCGCGCCATGCTCAAGGCTGCC
The DNA here is from genome assembly GCA_003228955.1 of Hyphomicrobiales bacterium. Lineage (GTDB taxonomy): Bacteria > Pseudomonadota > Alphaproteobacteria > Rhizobiales > Methyloligellaceae > UBA2767. The sequence goes on along the minus strand of QIGN01000078.1, from coordinate 50,837 downwards.
GCGCCATTTTAACCCGAACCCCCGCCGGCCGGCGCCTCTTCCGGCTTGGTCACCTTGCGGACTTTGATTGTCTCAGTCGAACGATATGCGGGGGGAAGTCCATGGCGCACCGACGCCGCCACATCCTCTGCCGTTTTCTTGTCGGCGGCGACACCTTCTATTTCCAATCTTGTGTCTTTCAGTCTGATACGCCCGGATTCCAGACGATGCAGCTGTGTGAGTGAAGCGGATATGGCCCATTCCCATCCCTCTGGCGCACCGATCGCCAGTTTCATGTCATCATTCACCTTGGCTTCTGGAAACAGATTCCGTGCCTGAACAAGAATTTGAGCGTGGGCCGCCTCGCTCGGCACATAACCATCAAATGAGATGAGCCCGTCCAGGTATTTCGCCCTCCAGAAAAACGGTTTCACGACAGGTGGGGTAACATCATTGCCCGCCAACACCAATCCGGAAGGCAATTGTGCCGTCAGAGCGGTCTTCACCGCCTGGTAGGATTGTGTTGTCTCGGCTTCGCCTGTGATCTTCAATTTGTTTCCCGACAGATGGATTGTTCCGGAACGCAGACGACCCAATTGAAGGAGTGCGAAACTGACGGAACCCAGCCAGGTTTGAGACGGCGGCAACCCGCCGGCCAGAATCATCTTGTCGTCGACCTCAAGTTCCGGCATTGCCGCCTTGACAAATCCCAGGATCGTACGCCTGACGTTTTTGTTCGGCGCATGGCCTCTGATCTTCAGGCGTTGTTCTTTCTTTATTGCCCACCAGACATAGGTATCCGGCGAGGCAATCAGCTTGGCCCCGTCCGCCACCGCGCGCACACCCCACACGGCCGCGACGGTTTGCAAAGCCTGATCGAGTTCGCTGCGAGAATAGGATATTCCCTCCAATACGGCGTCCCGGCCGTTGAAACGCGCGCGCGCCCAGGAATGCCCTGCTTCACGGAGTTTGGCCGCTGTCCTGGTGTTCAGATCACGTTCGATCTGTAATCCGACGTCATAGAGCGCGAATAGAATTAGAAGAAGGACGGGCGGTATACCCCAGAACCATTTCAAAGGTTTGCACTGAAACATCATGACTCCGGCTACAAATTTCAGCAGCGGGTGACCCGGTGACACATATACAACAACCAATTTGCCCAGCGTGCGGGGCCCTGAGCCGCTTCGCACCGGTTAACTCAGAGCCAACTGGCGGAGAGGAAGGGATTCGAACCCTCGATACGGTCTCCCGTATACTCCCTTAGCAGGGGAGCGCCTTCAGCCACTCGGCCACCTCTCCACCAGCGTGTATGCCTGACTTGACTGGCCGGTTCAAGAGTATCGCGGTCCTGCCGCGGATTTGCCTGGAGAGGGATATATCTGTAACGCATTAATAACCCGTACAAACAACCTGAACGGCGGCTGCAATCACAACCCGCTCGTTTGCAGATTTGCCAAGAAGACCCGATAGAGGCGATACTCGGAGTTTCCGTTACGCGCAATTTTGCCGAACGGGAACAGGCGCGGCTCGTAAAGATTCACGGCGCGGGAAGTAGCGATGGATATCCGGTTTGCGACTATGGTCAGTTTTGTCGCCGCGGCCCTGATGGCCGGCGGCGCCACCGCTGCGCCCCGCCAATATTGCGTCACATGCAAGGACCCCGACCAGACATATATCTGCCAGGTTGAAACTTCCCTTGCCAACCCGAACGACAAGGGCTTGCAGCTCTATTGCATTATCAGGACTTCGAAGGATGGCGGGCACAAATCCTGCGCGGTCACCAATAAAGATGTTGCACAATGTGCCGGCCCGGTCCGGACCTATTCATTGCAGTCGCCGGTTATTCCCCCGCAAATGCGCGACGCAGTCCGGCGTTTTCGCAAGGCTGGGGAAATCGACAAGCCGGATGAGAGCCGGCCGCAGCAGAAAGGCGGCGAACCCGAAACCCTGATCGACATGACAGGCCGCGCCGTCAAAGCCTTGCCCCAGGGGATAAAAAACACAGGGCAAACGATTTCGGGCACCGCCGGCGCAGCAACCGGAGCGGTCGGCAAGGTTGCACGCGGAGCAGGAAAAGGCGTCACCAAGGCCGCACGCAAAGTGGGTTCCGCAACCAAGAAAACAGGCGCTGCCGTCGGCCGCACCACCAAAACCGCTATTGACTGCTTATGGTCCTGGTTCAAGGAATGCGGCTCCCCGCAATAATTTCAACGCGACGGCTTCACAACAACAAAACGCGCCGCGCCGGTATTGTACCGCCGCGGGGCGCCTGCAACATGACGCGATTCAGTGTGCGTTGAGCCATTCACGGGCTCGCTTTTGTGCCTCGGCCACATCGAACTGTGACATCTCGTGTGCCAGCTCCTTGCGGTATTCAAGCGCATCCGTGTTGCCGCGCAGTGCCGCAAGATTGAACCATTTGTGAGCTGCAACCAGATCAGGTTCGACCTCGCGGCCTGTGCAATACATCATACCCAATTCAAAAAGAGCATCGGGTGTTTCCGATTGCGCCGCCAGTTCCTCGCCCGTAACCGTTGATAATTCCATCCGTGCCATCTCGATACCTTCCCACCTCTGTTTCGGCGTCCCTAGATGTCCCCCCGGACAAAAGCACCGAATTCTTGTCGTTGTTTAAGTTGTCAGGGCCTATTCGCCTCGAAGACACATGGGATTTTGATGGCATTCCTTCAAAGAAATGTAAAATTTGAAGCTTAACGGAAGATAACCAAAAACCTAACAGGAGGTAATATTGGTTTACAACTGACCGCAATAGGGCCCGATTTCGTAAATATCCGCCATTTGGCAATGTTTTCTTGACCATTACCAATCAGAGATTGCTAACCAATGAAACAGGTGGCTGGAAACTATTCGCACAAAAACGAACGGGGCGGCCCTTGTTGAATTTGAGACGGCGGGCGAAACAGGCGAAGCCTTATGTCAGCAACACAGTCGATCCTGTGGTTTTACGGGCCTCCAGGTCGCGATGGGCCTGCCCGGCATCTCTCAGCGGGTAGGTCTGGTTGATCTCGATCTGGACGTGCCCCGCCGACACCACATCGAACAGCGCGCCTGAAAGCTCCTCCAGATCGGTCCGATCAGCGATGTGAGTAAACAATGTCGGTCTGGTTGCATAGAGCGAGCCCTTTTGCGCCAGAAGCCCCATATTGAGGTCGGGAAGCGGGCCCGATGACTGGCCAAAAGTGGCCCACAGGCCATATTTTTTCACGCAGTCGAGCGAACCGGGGAAAGTATCCTTGCCAACGGAATCGTACACCACATCGCAGCCCTTGCCGTCCGTGATCTCCTTGACCCGCTCGACGAAGTCTTCGCTCTTGTAATTGATTGTGTGGGTGCAGCCATGCGCCTTGGCGAGTTCGGCCTTCTCTTCCGAAGAAACAGTGCCGATGATGGTGGCGCCCAGATGCCTGGCCCACTGGCACACAATGAGTCCGACGCCGCCGGCGGCCGCATGATACAGCAGCGTCGTGCCTGGACCCGCCTTGTAGGTGCGAAGCAGCAGATAGGCCGCCGTCATGCCTTTCAGCATCATGGCGGCGCCGGTCTGATGATCAATGCCGTCAGGAAGTTTGACGAGCCGGTCGGCAGCCACAATCCGCTCCTCCGCATAGGAGCCAATCGCCCCGCAATATGCAACCTGATCGCCAGGCGTCACATGAGTCACGCCATCGCCAACAGCGACGACCTCGCCCGCGCCTTCCATGCCGGGCGTAAACGGCATGGTTTCCTGCGGGTAGGCTCCCGTGCGGAAATAAACGTCGATATAGTTGAGACCCGCCGCGCTCTGGCGGAGCCTCACCTGACCCTCGCCGGGCTCCGCGACCTCGACCTCCTCCCATTTCATCACTTCGGGACCACCGGTCTCGTGAATCACAATCGCATGGGTCATAAGGGCACTCCTCCTCGGTTTTTGTTTGCCGGAGCTTAGCAGGGTCGGGCATCACGCGCGCTATCCTGCTAGCGCCATGCGTGAATAACTCCTTGCATCAAATGGCGCGGTATTCAGCGCAGTTTTCCAGGATCGTTTGATTTATCGCAATTCCAACGCAGCGGACCTTTTGTAGCTTCACAGGCTGGAATTCCTTACCCAAGGGGCAACAGATGAATTCACGAGACGATGAAGGTTACCTGATCGAACCGGAAAGCTGGACGCCAGACATTGCCCGCCAGATGGCCGCCGAGGAAAAAATCGAACTTGGCGACGAACACTGGATCGTCGTCAGATTCATACGCGACTATTACGAGGACCGTCAGATTGCCCCCGATGTCCGCCATGTCATGAAACATCTGAAAACGGAACGCGGCGCCGGCCGCAACCGTATTTTCGAGCTCTTTCCCTATGGCTATGTACAGCAGGCCTGCAAGATCGCCGGCATGAAACGCCCCCGAGCCTGGAGCACGGGCTAACCTTCCGTACCGCATGCATAGACTTCCGCGCAAGAAGCGGGTGGCATCGGCGCCAGCAACCCTGTAGCCAGTATGCCGCGATGAAATCCGGGACGCGGCGTTATGTCATTGATCAACTGGTTCTGGCTGGTGATGCTGTCCGCGATCTGGGGCAGCTCCTTTTTTTTCATAGAACTTGTCGTCGACTATATGACGCCATTTTCAATCGTTTTGGCGCGCGTCGGATTCGCGGCCCTGGCGCTTATTCTGTATTGCCGGTTCAATGGGCTTTGCATCCCCTTTGAAGGACGGCATCTCGTACAATATACCGTGATGGGCTTTCTTGCTCACGCCCTTCCCTTCACGCTTCTCACATGGGCTCAGACCCATATCACCGCCGGACTCGCCTCGATTTTCAATGCCACGACGCCGCTCTTCACGGTTCTGGTAGCGCATCTGTGCCTGAGTGACGAACGCGCCAACGCGAGGAAATTTATTGGAATTTTAACGGGGTTTTCCGGGGTCGCGGTTCTTATCGGCGGTGGACTGGACGGATTGACACCCGATAATCTTCTCGGCCAATTCGCTGGCCTCGGAGCCGCAATCTCATATGCATTTTCCATTGTGTATGGCCGGCGTTTCTCGGCGCTGGCGCCTGCGGGCGTTGCGGCCGCTACATTGACCTCGGCAACGATTCTGATAGCGCCGTTCACATTTTTCTATGGCGCATCGGCGATGCCCTTCCCGCCTGCCAGCGCCCTTGCGGCCATCTTCGTTCTGGCGATCCTGTGTACCGCCATTGCCTATATCATTTACTACCGGATACTGGCGCAAGCTGGCGCGACCAACCTTTCGCTGGTCACATTTCTTATTCCCGCCAGCGCTATCCTGCTGGGATATATATTCCTGAACGAAACCCTCACGCTCTATCATTTTGCCGGACTGGGGCTGATTTTCTGCGGGCTTGTTCTGGTTGACGGTCAATTGCTGCGGCATTTTTCACGCACCCGCCCGCGCCGGGGCTAATCTTCCGCAATCTCGAGTTTTTCGCGCAATATCGCGTTCACGGCCTGGGGGTTGGCCTTGCCGGAGGTTTTCTGCATCACCTGGCCGACAAACCAGCCCAGCGTCTGTGGCTTGGCTTTGACCTGCCCGGCCTGTTTCGGGTTGGCGGCAATGATTTCATCCACCACCTTTTCGATGGCGACCGTATCGGTCACCTGGCGAAGCCCGCGCTCCTCGACCAGCTTCGCCGGATCGTCACCCGTTTCCCAGACCAGGTCGTAAAGTTCCTTGGCGATCTTTCCCGAAATCGTTCCTTCATCCACCATTTTGAGGATTGATATATTGGCCGCCGCCGTCACCGGAGCATCTTCAAAAGCCACGCCTTCCTTGTTGACCCGCCCGAGATGCTGGTTCAACAGCCAGTTCGCGGCCTGCTTTGGCGCGGCCCCGCCACCAACCATTTCCTCAAAATAATCGGCGCGTTCCTTTTCCGCGACCAGCAACTCCACGTCATAGGAGTCCAGACCCCAGTCAGCCATGAACCGGTCCGTCTTCTGGTCCGGCAGCTCGGGCAAATCTTCTGCAAGCCGGTCCACAAACTCCCGGCTCAATTCGACAGGCAGCAGGTCCGGGTCCGGGAAATAGCGATAGTCATGCGCTTCTTCTTTTGAACGCATGGGACGGGTTTGTCCGGTCTTGGTGTCGAACAGGCGGGTTTCCTGAGTGATTTCACCGCCCCCTTCCAGCACTTCGATCTGGCGGCGCGATTCATATTCTATCGCCTGGCCGATAAAACGGATGGAATTGATATTCTTGATTTCGGTGCGGGTCCCAAGTTCCGCCCCCGGGCGGCGCATGGAAACATTCACATCCGCCCGCAGCGAACCTTCCTCCATATTTCCATCGCAGGTGCCCAGATAGCGCAAAATTGACCTGATCTTGGTGACATAGGCCTGCGCCTGCCTGGCCGAGCGAATGTCGGGGTTCGATACGATTTCCATAAGCGCCACGCCGGACCGGTTGAGATCCACATAGGAGGATTTTGGGTCCTGGTCATGCAGGCTTTTCCCCGCGTCCTGCTCCAGATGCAGCCGCTCGATGCCAATGCGGACCGTTTCGCCGCCTTCCATATTCAGCACAACCTCGCCTTCGCCGACGATGGGCTGGGAGAATTGGGAAATCTGGTAGCCCTGCGGCAGATCGGGATAAAAATAGTTCTTCCGGTCGAACACGGACCGCAAATTGACTTGCGCCTTGAGGCCAAGCCCGGTCCGCACCGCTTGGGCGAGGCATTCCTTGTTAATGACGGGCAACATGCCGGGCATCGCCGCATCGACAAGGCTGACTTGGGAATTGGGCTCCGCGCCGAATTTTGTCGCCGCGCCGGAGAACAGCTTGGCTTTGGACGTCACCTGCGCATGAACCTCAAGACCGATGACAAGTTCCCAGTCGCCGGTTTCGGATTTGATCAGGTTGGAAGACGCGGCGCTATTCGCCATCTTTCCCCTCCGCCAGCTTCTCCTCCTCATACTGGATGAACCAGCCGATCATCTGCCGCCACAAGGACTCGGCCAATTCTGGCGGGAGCCCCTTGTCCTCCGCATGGGCCCGCACCTTGTCGACCACCTGCTGAATGCGCCATGGCACCACCGCTTCGTCTGGAGAGTTTTTCAACTGCCATGCCCGGTCGACATAGGTGAAGCGCTCGGCCATCAGATCGACCAGCTGCCTGTCGAGCCGGTCGATCTCGACACGGACCTCGTCCATATTCCCGCAGTCCCGCGCCTTGCGTGTTGTCATTGTACCGGTTTCCCCCTGCCGCTCGCCGCCCACGCATTGTCCCAATTGTCCTCACCCTCGCCAATGACGGCATCGGCCTCGATTTCAACAAGCCAGTCCGGGTCAATCAGGCCTGAAACCCCAACCAGGGTGGCGGCCGGGCGAATATCGCCGAACACCTCTCCATGGGCGCGGCCAATAGCTTCCCAGTTGGCAATGTCGGTGACAAATATGCGTGTGCGCACCACGTGCTTCATTTCCGCGCCGGCTTCGCCCAATGCTTGAGAAATGATTTCCAGGCATCTGCGGGTCTGAGCCGCGGGATCGCCCGCGCCAACGGTTTTGCCGTCTGCCCCAATGGGCGCCGTGCCAGCAACCCAAATCATATTTCCGGTGCGCACGGCGCGTGAAAACCCGACGGACTTCTCGAAAGGACTGCCCGAAGCGATATTTTTGCGATCCGCGCTCATGCGACGCTCCACCAATCTTCCGGACCGGCAAGGTCACCAGCCGCGTCTTCAAGAACCCTGCCGGCCCGGAACAGAGTTTCCTCGTCAAAGGCCTTGCCGATTAACTGGAGACCCATTGGCGTCCCCTCGCCCGACAATCCGGCTGGCACCGAAATCCCGGGCAACCCCGACATGTTCGCCGTCACCGTGAAAATGTCATTCAGATACATCTCGATCGGATCGCCGGATTTTTCTCCAAGCGCGAAGGCGGCACCGGGTGTCGCGGGCGTCAACAAAATATCGACATCCTCAAATGCTTTCTCGAAGTCCTGTTTGATGAGCGTGCGCACGCGCTGTGCTTTGAGATAATAGGCGTCATAATAGCCTGCGGAGAGGACATAGGTTCCGATCAGGACACGGCGCTTGACCTCGTCCCCGAACCCTTCGGAGCGCGTGTTTTCATATTGTTCGATGATGTCGGCGCCGGGCACGCGCAGGCCATAGCGCACGCCGTCATAGCGGGCCAGATTGGACGATGCTTCCGCCGGCGCCACGATGTAATAGGCCGGAAGCGCATATCTGGAGTGCGGCAGGGAGACATCGCGTATTTCAGCGCCTTCGCTCTTGAGCCATTCAACCCCCTGCCGCCAGAGCGTGTCGATTTCCTCCGGCATTCCCTCAAGGCGGTATTCCTTCGGGATGCCAACCTTCAGTCCCTTCACACCGCCCACAAGCGCTGCCTCATAGTCGGGAACCGGAATGTTGACGCTGGTGGAGTCCTTTGGATCGTAGCCCGCCATGACGCCCAGCATGATCGCCGCATCGCGAACGCTGCGCGTAATCGGCCCCGCCTGATCGAGCGATGAGGCGAAGGCGACGACGCCCCAGCGCGAACAGCGCCCATATGTCGGCTTGATCCCGACCGTCCCCGTCAGGGCCGCGGGCTGGCGGATTGAACCGCCCGTATCCGTGGCTGTTGCGCCAAGGCACATTCTCGCCGCCACGGCGGCGGCCGATCCGCCGGACGATCCGCCCGGAACAAGCGGCGCGTTCGAGCCCTCGCGCCGCCACGGATTGATGGCCGGGCCGTAATAGCTGGTCTCGTTGGACGACCCCATGGCGAACTCATCGCAGTTGAGCTTGCCGAGCATCACCGCCCCGGCATCCCAGAGATTTTGTGTGATGGTAGATTCGTAAGTCGGTGTGAAGCCATCTAGAATATGCGAGCAGGCTGTCGTGCGTACATCCCTGGTGCAAAACAGATCCTTGATGCCAAGCGGCACCCCTTCCAGAGGACCACCTTCACCCTTGGCAAGACGCACGTCCGAGCGATCCGCCATTTCCGCCGCGATTTCAGGAACGGGAAGGATATAAGCGTTCAGCGCGGCGTTGCCCGCATCGATCACATCGAGATGGGCCTGCGCGATCTCCCGCGCCGAGAAATCCCTGGCTCTAAGCCCATCTCGCGCGGTGGCGAGTGTGAGTTCAGTGAGATCACTCACGCAACGCTACTCCACAACCTTGGGCACAACGAAAAACTGATCCGCTTTTTCGGTTGCATTCTTCACGATGTCTTCGGGATACCCGCCATCGGTGACTTCATCCTTCCGCATGGTCGCGGTCGTTTCCATCACGCTGGTCATAGGCTCGACGCCGCTCGTATCGACCTCGTTCAGCTGCTCGACCCATTGCAGGATTGTCGTCAGCTCGCCTTCAAGGGTCCTGGCCTGGGCGTCAGTAACCCTGATGCGGGCCAGCCGCGCAATATGGCGCACCGTGCCGTCATCGATTTTCATGGGATCGCCCCTGTCGCAAGTTTCTGTCCCTGTCGCGGAACTCATAGCCCGGCGCCCGGCACAGCGCAATATGAGGGCTACAGGCTCAATTCCTCGCCCACTTTCAGCACCACAACATTCTGATCCTTCGCGGCGGCAACGAACTTGTCCGGCGTCTGATCGATAATCGGGAACGTCCCGAAATGAATCGGAACGACCGTATCGAATTGGAAATATTTCTCGCACGCCATCGCCGCCGTCCGCGCACCCATGGTGAACCGGTCGCCAATGGGAACGAGCCCCACCTTCGGTTCGAATATTTCGTTCACCAGGGCCATATCGCCGAAAATTTCCGTATCGCCCATATGATAGATGACGGGTCCCTGTTTTGGCCGCACGACCAGCCCGCAGGAGGCGCCGAGATAAATCGGCTTTCCGTCAACGATGGTGCTGGCGGAATGGACCGCCCTGACGAAGGAGATATCGAATCCGCCCTGATCGATGGTTCCGCCCGGATTGCCCGGATCGACATTTTCAACGCCCTGGGCATTGAGATACATGGCCAGTTCAAAAACCGCGATCACCTTGGCACCGGTTTTTTTGGCAATTCCAATCGTGTCGCCAACATGATCGTCATGGCCATGGGTCAGCGCAATATGGGTCACGCCCGCTGTCACCGCCTCAGCCGACATGCCCGAGTCCTCGAATATACCGTTGCCAGTGAGGAACGGGTCGATCAGCAAAACGTCCGATCCCATCTCAATTCGAAAGGCGGAATGCCCAAGCCAGATCAGTTTCATTATTGGTCTCCTCCGGTCCGGAATCTCGTGTCGCGGTTGTGCTGCATGAAATTGCAGTATAAAGCCGCTGCGAGCGCCAGCAACCTTGCCGGCGCCCCCTAATCGGCGCATGGCGCACCACAATGACTGAACCCCAAATTATTTCGCTGGAAGAATTGGCTGGATCGCTCGATGCCGGCACGCGCCTGCTGGGGCTCGATCTTGGCACGAAAACCATCGGCCTTGCACTTTCCGACATCTCCCGGACCATCGCTTCGCCTCTGGAGACCATCCGGCGCACGAAGTTCACAAACGACAAGAATAAAATTGCAGAAATCTCTGATAATTTTCAGATTTCTGCTTTTGTGTTAGGGCTTCCTCTTAACCTAGACGGAACCGAAGGACCGCGCGCGCAGGCCACGCGCGCCTTCGCCGCAAACCTGACCCGGCAGATCGATTTACCTCTGGCGTTTTGGGATGAAAGGCTGTCCACGGTTGCCGCCGAACGCACTCTGCTGGAGGCCGATGCGTCCCGGAAGCGGCGTTCGGAAGTGATCGACAAGATGGCGGCGGCCTTTATCCTGCAAGGTGCGCTGGACCGGCTGGCCAATATCGGCGCCGGATAGGTGATATGCCCTAGCCCACCGGAAGCGCACGTTCCAGTATTGCCTGGACATCGCCCTTGATTTCCACTGATCCGTATTGCGCGTCCCGCTGGCCGCAAAACCGCGTGGACAGATAGCATTCCGCGATCATTTGCGGCGCATGGGCATGAACAAGCGCACCGGCGGCAAGTTCGGCGATCAATCCGGTCAGAATCCGGCCGTTTTCCTCCAGACTGGAGGTCTGGGCGAGCATGTCCTTGACCCGTTCGAGTTCAGCTTCCAACCTGGGTTCACCGCGTATGGCCCCGCTCAATTCTTCAACTACGCGCTCGACAGACTCCGGGTCGCGCCGCACCACGCGCAGAACATCGAGACACATGACGTTGCCCGAGCCTTCCCAGATGGCGTTAACCGGGGCCTCGCGATAGAGCCGGGCGAGCGGTGAGGCGTCTTCGACATAACCGTTGCCGCCCAGACACTCCATCGCCTCGTATGCGAAGGCGGGCGCGCTCTTGCAAATCCAGTATTTCGCGACAGGAGTCATGAGTCGCGAATAGGCCTTTTCTCTCTCGTCATGCGCGTTGTCGAAGGCTCGCGCCAGCCGGAATACGAGCATGGCGGCAGCTTCAACGTGAAGCGACATGTGGGCCAGGACCCTCTCCATCAGTGGCTGATCGATGAGCAGTTTCTGAAATACACTGCGGTGGCGGCAATGATGGATTGCGTGCGCCAGAGCAGAGCGCATAAGTCCCGCCGAGGAAACCGCGCAATCGAGCCGGGTGAGCGTGACCATATCGAGTATGGTGCGGACCCCTTGCCCCTCCTCACCGATGAGCCGGGCGCAGGCGCCGTGAAATTCGGCCTCCGAGGACGCATTCGAGCGGTTGCCGAGTTTGTCTTTCAGCCGCAGAATCTGAATCTCGTTGATGCCGCCATCGGGCCGGAATCTTGGCATCAAAAAACAGGAAAGGCCGCCCTTGGCCTGCGCCAGAACGAGAAAGGCGTCGCTCATCGGCGCCGACATAAAATATTTGTGCCCGGTAATCGAGTATTGGCCGCCCGGACCACCGCCCTCCACGGCTTCCGCCCGGGTAATATTGGCGCGCACATCGGTGCCGCCCTGAATCTCGGTCATGCCCATCCCAAGGGTAACCGAGGCTTTTTCCGTCATTGGCAATAAGGCCGGATCGTAGCTTCGCGACAGAACCTTCTCCAGCCAGTCATCGAGAATTTCCGGCTGGTTACGCAGGGCCGCCACGGCGGCGTGGGTCATCGTGACCGGACAGCAATGCCCCGCCTCCATCTGGGCCGCCATGTAGAAAGCCGCGCAGCGCGCCACATGGGCGCCCTTTTGCGGCTTGCCTCCGCTGGCCAGATGTTCCCAGGTCGAACAATGCAGGCCCTGACCCATGCTGGTGGCCATAAGCTCGTGATAAGCGGGATCATATAAAACAATCCCATCGCCTCCGATGGCACTGCTTTCCTGCGAAATACTTGGTGTATTCTCATTGGCCCGCAGTCCCAGCTCAAAGGCGTCTTTACTGCCGGCCCTCGCCCCGAACACGGCAAGGTTTCCGCTTGCGCCTCCCGCTCCTTCGCGCGCCACCGCTTCGCGCAATGCGAGGTCCGTTTCATACAGGTTCATGCCCCAAAAAGGCGGGCTCTGGTTGAGATTATCCGGGGTCTGCGGTTGAACGGCGGCCATGGACGCCTCCTCTACGCTAACCACAGTATAACACGCGCTTGCGCGCCCGCCAGACTCGGCCTATAGAGTCCGCTTTAATGACTATCGCCGCCTCACCAGACAGCTTTTTCTATCCGCACCGCCATCTTCTTGGAATCGAAGGTCTGACGCCGGCGGAGATTACCGGACTTCTCGATCTCGCGGACGACGCGGCAGAGGCCAACCGTCAGGTAAACAAGAAGCAGGACACGCTTCGCGGCCGCACCCAGATCAATCTGTTCTTCGAAGCCTCCACCCGCACGCAAAGCTCCTTTGAACTGGCCGGCAAACGGCTTGGCGCCGATGTCATGAACATGTCGGTCGGGTCTTCGTCCATCAAGAAGGGCGAGACCGTGATCGACACCGCCATGACCCTTAACGCCATGCGGCCCGACATACTGGTTGTGCGCCACTATGCGGCGGGCGCGGTGGAACTGCTCGCGCAGAAAGTCAGCTGCTCGGTTATCAATGCCGGCGATGGCAGCCATGAACATCCCACACAGGCCCTTCTCGATGCCCTGACAATCCGGCGCAACAAGGGCCGCATCGAAGGCTTGACCGTCGTCATCTGCGGGGATGTGCTGCATTCGCGGGTGGCGCGGTCCAACATCATTCTGCTCAATGCCCTTGGCGCACAAGTCAGAATCATCGCACCCTCCACGCTCTTGCCGCCCTTCGCGGAACGGCTCGGCGCGAAAATTTTCACATCCATGGATGAAGGTCTGAAAGGCGCCGATATTATCATGATGCTGCGTTTGCAGCTGGAGCGGATGTCGGGAACTTTCGTCCCCAGTGTGCGGGAATATTTCCGCTTTTTCGGCCTCGACCACGAAAAGCTCAAACTGGCCAAGCCCGACGCGCTGATCATGCACCCTGGTCCCATGAACAGGGGTGTTGAAATCGACTCAGCCGTCGCCGACGACCATCGCAGCGTGATTTCCGAACAGGTGGAAATGGGCGTGGCCGTCCGCATGGCGATCCTTCAGGCCTTCGGGCAGCATCTGCAAAACCAATGAGCAAGACACCAAAGGCGACGCTCGCAAAAGAGCATACGAAGATTGGCCTCAAGCCGGGCGATAAAATTGCCCTCATCAATGCGCGTTTGATCGACCCGGCCTCCGGGCGGGACGAAGCAGGCGGATTGGTCATCGCCAATGGCGAAATCTCCGATCTTGGCCCCAAGCTCAGGCGCAATGCGCCCGACGGGCATGAGGTCATCGACTGCGGCGGACATGTCCTGTGCCCGGGCCTCGTCGACATGTGGGTGCATTCAGGGGAACCCGGTTTTGAACATCGCGAAACACTGGCAACCGCGAGCCATGCGGCGGCGGCGGGCGGGGTCACGACAATCATCTGCTCGCCGGAAACCAATCCGATCATAGACGACGTCGCGCTGGTTGATTTCGTGGAGCGCCGAGCCCGCGATACAGCCATTGTTCATGTGCATCCCATGGCGGCGGCGACACGCGGCCTCAAGGGCGAGGAAATGACCGAAATCGGCCTACTGAAGGAGGCCGGGGCCGTCGCCTTCACCAATGGCGCCTCGAGCATCGCCAATGCGCGCGTCATGCGCCGTATGCTCGCCTATGCCAGGGACTTCGATGCCCTGAGCGTTCACAATACCGAAGAATCCGAATTGGCAAATTCAGGCGTGATGAATGAGGGCGAGGTTTCCAGCCGGCTCGGACTTCCCGGAATTTCCAAATCCGCCGAGGTCATCACGCTTGAGCGCGACATCGAACTGGTCGCCCTGACCGGCGCGCGCTATCACGCGGCGCAACTGTCCTGCGCCTCGGCGATCGATGTCCTGCGCCGCGCCAAAGCGCGCGACCTGCCGGTCACTTGCGGAGTGTCGATCAACCATCTCTCCCTCAATGAGAATGACATCGGCTCCTACCGGACATTCCTGAAAATGCGCCCGCCGCTGCGTTCCGAAGAAGATCGAATGGCGATGGTCGAAGGCCTTGCCGCTGGCGATATCGATGTCATTGTTTCAAGTCACAACCCGAAGGACGCGGACGCGAAACGGCGACCCTTTGCCGAAGCCGAAGACGGCGCCATTGGTCTTGAAACCCTGCTTCCGGCGGCCCTGCGCCTCTATCATTCCGGACATCTCCAATTGCCGGCCCTGCTGCGCACCCTGATTTCCAATCCGGCGGATATCCTTGGGCTGCCTTGCGGCCGCCTTCAGGCCGGCGCCCCGGCGGACCTGATTGTCCTTGATCTGGAAACTCCCTGGGTGGTCAATCCCGAACAGCTGCATTCAAAGTCAAAAAACACACCCTTCGACGAGAGCCAATTGCAGGGACGCGTATTGCGGACGCTGGTCAATGGCAACACTGTGTATACTCTCTCGGATCACGACTAGGGCTGGCTTGCGCGCCTCGCCGCGCATGTTCGGCGGTTGCCAGGGAGACAACAATCCATGCCGGATCCAATCGATTGGGGACTGGCTCTGCCCTATTACGGCGCGGCGCTCCTAATTGGATATGCACTGGGATCAGTTCCCTTTGGACTGCTTCTCACCAAAATCGCCGGGCTTGGCGATGTGCGCGTGATCGGTTCGGGTAATATCGGGGCGACGAACGTCTTGCGGACCGGTAACAAGGGCCTTGCCGCACTCACTCTTGCCGCCGACATGCTCAAAGGAACGGCGGCCGCGTTGATCGGGCTCCAATGGGGTCCCGATACGGGCGTTCTGGCCGGACTCGGCGCCTTTATCGGTCATCTGGCGCCGCTGTGGCTCAAATTTCGCGGCGGCAAGGGCGTCGCAACCTATATCGGCGTCCTGCTCGGCCTGTATTGGCCGGTCGCGGCTGCGTTCTGTGGTCTGTGGCTTCTGATCGCGGCGACGTCGCGTTATTCCTCGGTGGCGGCATTGGGCGCTTCCGCCGCGACACCCGCACTGCTGGCCTATTTGGGCCAATGGCAGATCATGGAGTTGTTCCTGCTCATGACAGCGCTCGTTTATGCGCGCCACTGGACGAATATCATCCGGCTTGTTCGCGGCAAGGAGTCGAAGATTGGCACCTCCTGAGGGCAACGACAGCACATCTGGCGAAAACCCCAAGCGAATGCTGAACGATGAACAGCGGTTGAACTGGCTCCGGCTGATCCGCAGTGAGAATGTCGGACCGGTCATTTTTCGCGAACTGATCAACCATTTCGGCGGCTCAGGCGCAGCTCTGGAGGCCATTCCGCAACTCTCCAGAAGTGGCGGGGCGCGCCGCGAAATCAAGATATGTTCGCTGCGGGCCGCCCAGGCGGAATTGAAACTCGCCGGCAGGCTCGGCGCATCGCTTGTCGCCTTGGGCGAACCAGATTATCCGGCCTGGCTCGCATCGGTGGATGCGCCCCCGCCGCTCATCCAGGTCAAGGGCAAGCTGGAATTGCTGCAACGGCCCATGATCGCGATTGTAGGCGCACGCAACGGTTCCGCCATCGGCCAGAAATTCACCCGTATGCTGGCCGTGGACCTGGGACGTGAAGGGTTTGTCATCGCGTCCGGCCTTGCGCGCGGCATCGATACCGCGGCCCATGTTTCGTCGCTTGAGCGCGGGACCCTCGCGGTGCTCGCCGGTGGTATCGATTCGGTCTATCCGCCCGAGAATGCGGAACTACAGGAAGCAATCGGCACACAGGGCGTCCTGCTCAGTGAGATGCCGGTCGGATACAGGCCGCGCGGAAAGGATTTTCCCCGGCGCAATCGCCTGGTTTCGGGTGTTTCGGTCGCCGTCATCGTGGTGGAAGCGGCCAACCGGTCAGGGTCACTGATTACCGCCCGGCTCGCCGGAGAACAGGGCCGCGAAGTGTTTGCCGTGCCCGGCAATCCGCTGGACCCTCGAGCGGGAGGAACAAACAAGCTGCTGCGTGACGGCGCCGGGCTCGTCACCTGCGCCGAGGACGTAGTTTCCGTCCTGGCCCCCATTCTCGGACGCTCGGCCGCGCCCACTTCCCCGAATGGCATCAGCTTTGAATCCGCCGCTGTTTCTCCCATCAAAGTCGATGTAGGGCCATCGGAACGCGAGCGCGTTATTGGCGCGCTGGGGGTATCCCCCGTCGATGTCGATGAAGTGATCCGCAGTACGCGGCTGCCAGCGCGGCAGGTCCAGGTCATTCTGCTGGAACTCGACCTTGCCGGCCGACTTGAGCGCCATGGGAACCAGCTTGTCTCACTGATTCAAGGCGAGTAATTTCCAGACAATTCAGATCCGGCTATTCATGAGTTCATGACCCGGGAGCAGGTATTAAAGGCGCCCGCGCTTCTGCATGGCACTTTCCTCGATCACCAGATCCAGCAGATAGGAGAGGAAGGATAGCCGTGCCGATTCCGCAATATCCTTCAGTTCAATCGTCATGTCATGAATATAACCGGCGGCTTCGAGGGGGGAGACCTGTTCGTCACAGCCAACGGCCTCGGCATCCACCGCGAAACCTTCCGCGCTTGCCCGCACGGCCGCCGCGGTCTGCGCTCCCAAACTCTTCCCTGTATCGTCTGGTACGGGTTTTTGCGCGCGTTTTTGAGATTTTCCCATATAACCCCTCGCCTACGAAGTGCTCTGCCGCCGCCGATATATCGAATCTGTCACTGAGATCTTTTATACACGCATTGGTTGTATTATTCAACTTGCCATTCCTTGATCTGAAATTTGCGTCCATGGGATCAATTGACAGCGATGCCGCGAGTCACCATGTTCAGTCGCCCTGCGGTGAGAGTTTGTAAAATGACCGAGAGTAGCCGGTGCGCGGGGCCAGTCACTGGGAAATAATTTATCCGGAAACCCTGAAAAATGAATGTTGTCATTGTCGAATCACCGGCGAAGGCCAAGTCCATCAACAAATATCTTGGGCCTGGTTACACGGTACTGGCCTCCTATGGGCATGTGCGCGATCTTCCCTCAAAGGATGGTTCGGTCGATCCGGATTCCGACTTTGAAATGCAGTGGGAAGTCGATCCAAAATCCGCCAAACGCCTGAACGAGATTGTCAAAGCCGTCAAAGGCTCGGACAAACTCATTCTCGCCACCGACCCGGACCGGGAGGGAGAAGCGATTTCCTGGCACGTGCTCCAGGTTCTTGAAAACAAAAAGGCCCTCGAGGGCGTGGATGTCGAACGGGTCGTGTTCAACGCGGTGACCAAACAGGCGGTCATCGAAGCAATGTCGAAGCCGCGTGAAATCAACGCACCGCTGGTTGATGCCTATCTGGCGCGGCGGGCCCTGGATTACCTTGTCGGCTTCACACTTTCACCCGTGCTGTGGCGCAAACTACCCGGTTCGCGTTCGGCGGGCCGCGTACAGTCCGTCGTACTCAGGCTTGTGTGCGACCGTGAAGCCGAAATCGAGCTTTTCAGAAGCCGGGAATACTGGTCCATAAATGCCTCTCTGACCGCGCCCGGCGGGGATGAGTTCCCTGCCCGCCTGGTGTCCGTTGGAGGGGAAAAGCTCGCCCGGTACGATATTCCCGATGAAGCCACGGCAACCCGCTACAAGGCCGGCATGGAGGGCGGCGCATATGCGGTTTCCAGCGTCGAAAGCAAGGCGCAGAAACGCCACCCCGCGGCGCCTTTTACGACTTCGACCCTGCAGCAGGAGGCTTCGCGCAAACTTGGGTTTAATTCGCGCCAGACCATGCAGGTCGCGCAAAAGCTCTATGAAGGTGTGGATATCGGTGGCACGACGCAGGGCCTGATCACCTACATGCGGACCGACGGCGTCCAGATGGTCGGCGAAGCCATAAGCGAATGCCGCGACATGGTGGTTCAGAATTTCGGCGGAGCCTATCTCCCCGACAGCCCGAGAATTTACAAAACCAAGGCGAAGAACGCCCAGGAAGCCCATGAAGCCATTCGCCCGGTCGATTTTTCCAAAGATCCGGACAGCATCTCCACTTATCTCGATTCAGATCAGGCAAAACTCTACAAGCTCATCTGGCGCCGCGCCGTCGCCAGCCAGATGTCAAGCGCGGAACTCGAACGCACGGTCGCGGAAATCGAAGTGCGCGGCAGCGATGGCGTAACGTACGGCCTGCGCGCAAACGGTTCCGTCATAAAATTCGATGGTTTTCTGAAACTCTATGAAGAAGGCCATGACGACAATGGCGGCCATGAGGGAGACAGGCGGCTGCCCGCTCTCGCCAATGGGGATTTGCCGGATGCGCGATCGGTTGAAGCCAAACAGCATTTCACCGAGCCGCCGCCGCGCTTTACCGAAGCCACACTCATAAAACGCATGGAAGAACTCGGCATTGGCCGTCCCTCCACCTACACCTCGACACTCACTGTGCTGCGCGACCGCGAATATGTGCGGCTCGACAAGAAGCGTCTCATTCCCGAGGACAAGGGCCGCCTGGTCATCGCGTTCCTGGAAAGTTTCTTCAAGCGCTATGTGGAATTCGATTTCACCGCCGGACTGGAGGAAAAACTCGACCGGATATCCGCCGGAGAGCTGGAATGGAAGGATGTGCTGCGCGAATTCTGGCGCGACTTTTTCGCCGCCGTCGACGAAATCAAGGATTTGCGGATTACCCATGTTCTGGACGCCCTGAATGACATGCTCGGACCGCATATCTTCCCTCAGGGCGACGACCCGGACGCCGATCCGCGCAAATGCCAGTCCTGCGAGGATGGCCGTCTCAGTCTGAAGACCGGGCGCTTCGGCGCCTTTATCGGCTGTTCCAACTATCCCGATTGCCGTTTCACGCGGCAGTTGGCGAATTCCGGCGATCAAAACGGACAAGCCGCCCAATCGGAAGCCAAGCTCCTTGGACAGGACCCCGAGACCGGTCTCGACGTGACGCTGCGCTCGGGACGTTTTGGGCCTTATGTCCAGCTTGGCGAGCCAGAAAAAGGCGAAAAGCCCAAGCGGGCCTCGGTGCCAAAGACCTTCGATCTGGAAACACTCGACCTTGAACGCGCGCTCCAGTTGCTCGCCCTGCCGCGCGAAGTGGGTATGCACCCCGAAACCGGCAAGCCCATTCTTGCCGGCATCGGACGCTACGGGCCCTTCGTTCAGCATGAGGGTGTTTATGCCAATCTTGACAGTCCCGAAGAAGTCTTCGATGTCGGCATCAATCGCGCCGTAACCGTTCTTGCGGAAAAGAAAACCAAACGCGGCGCCCGCCAGGCAACCGTGCTGAAGGACCTTGGCGCGCATCCCGAGCTTGGAGGGTCAATCCAGGTGCTGGACGGACGCTACGGCCCCTATGTGAAGCATGCCAAAATCAATGCCACACTACCCAAATCCGTGAAACCGGAGGAGGTCAGTCTCGAACAGGCCATTGAGCTGATTGCGCAGAAAGCCGCAAAAGGAAAAACCGGAACAAAAAAACGTAAATCATCGGCGCGTGTTGCAAAAGAGACCGCGCCATAGCCGCAGAGTGACCCCGCGTGCCTCCCAAAAAAAAGCCTCGAAGCAAACCCCGCACCCAACACGCAAAACAGCGCTCATCGGGTTTGCCTGCCAAAGCCGACATTCTCGAATTCATTCAAAGCGCCTCTTCCCACATTGGAAAGCGTGAGATAGCGCGCGCGTTTCAACTCAAAGGTGCCGACAAGATCGACCTGAAGCGCCTGCTCCGGGAGATGGCGGACGAGGGCCTTATCAAAGGGCGCGGGAAACGCGTCACGGCGGCGGACAAGCTGCCCCCGGTCACCGTAATCGAAATAACCGCGCGTGATGGCGACGGCGAATTTATCGCCCATCCCGCCAGATGGGACGATGAGAGCGCCGCCCCTCCGCGCATCCTGCTGATCTCGCGCAGAAGCGACCCCGGGCCGGCGCCGGGCATCGGTGACCGTGTTCTCGCCAGACTCACAAGGCTCGAGGAAGGGGATCCATCGGATGCAACCTATGAAGCGCGCCTGATCAAACGTCTGCCCCGTGAACCTTCGCAACTGCTCGGCATTTTCCGCACCATTGCGGGCGGCGGCGGGGCGATCGCCCCGATCGACAAAAAGCAATTGCGCGAATGGAGCGTGCGCCAAGGCGACACCGGGAGCGCCAGGGATGGCGATCTGGTTCGCTTTGAGATCGAAAAGGGCCGCCGGTTCGGGCCCATGCGGGCACAGGTTGTTGAGCTCATCGGCAATCCGGACGCGCAAGGAGCTGTCAGCCTCATCGCCCTGCATTCGTTTGGGTTGCCGGATGAGTTTCCCGAAACGGTCCTGAATGACGCGGAAAAGCTCTCTGCCCCGAGTTTGAAGTCCCATGACGATCTGCGCGACATCCCCTTTATCACCATCGATCCGCCCGATGCGCGCGACCATGACGATGCGGTCTGGGCGGCGCCCGATGACGACCCTGCCAACTCCGGCGGCTGGGTGGTTATGGTGGGAATCGCCGATGTCGCCCATTTCGTGAAATCAGATTCACTTCTCGACAGGGAGGCCCTGACGCGCGGCAATTCGATCTACTTCCCCGACCGGGTTGTGCCCATGCTGCCCGAACGCATCTCCAGCGACCTTTGCTCGCTGCGCGAGGACGAAGACCGGGCCTGCCTGTGTGTCCGCATGGCATTCGATGCATCGGGGAACAAAACCGGCCATCGCTTCTCCCGGGCCATCATGCGCTCTCGCGCGCGCCTCAGCTATGCCCAGGCGCAGGCGGCAATCGATGGCAAACCCGATGAGGCGGCAGCCCCGCTACTGGAATCCATTCTGCGCCCCCTCTGGCAGGCCTATGCTGTCCTGGCCAAGGCGCGCGACAAACGCGGTCCGCTCAACCTCGATCTTCCCGAGCGAAAGGTCGTGCTGGGCGAAGACGGTCAGGTTGAGCGGATCGTCATCCCCCCGCGCCTGGAAGCACACCGGCTTATTGAAGAGTTTATGATTCAATCCAATGTGGCGGCCGCCGAAACACTCGAAGCGAAAAGATCGCCGCTGATCTACCGAGCCCATGATGCCCCGTCGCCAGAGAAACTTGAGACCTTGGGGGATTTTCTGGCGTCCCTCTCGATTGACCTTCCCAGGAGCGGACTGGTGAAACCGGAACATTTCAATCATATCCTTGAGAAAGCGCACGCCGCCGACATGGGGCAGCTCGTCAGTGAAGTTGTGCTCCGGTCACAGGCCCAGGCGGTATACAGCGCTGCGAATGCCGGTCATTTCGGCCTGAACCTGCGCCGCTACGCACATTTCACCTCACCCATCCGCCGCTATGCCGATCTGATCGTCCACCGTGCCCTGATCCGTGCGTGCGGTTTGGGACCAGACGGACTCACCGGCCGAGAAATTGGCGAGCTGGAACAAATTGCGCAGAATATTTCAGACACCGAGCGCCGCGCGATTGCAGCGGAACGCCAGACCGTTGACCGGTTGATCGCCGCTTTTCTGGCCGACCGCATTGGCGCTGTGTTCGCGGCACGGGTTTCAGGACTCGTTCGCACCGGCCTGTTCGTACGGCTTGAGGAAACGGGCGCTGACGGATTTGTGCCCGCGTCATCCATCGGCGGTGACTACTTCCGCCACGATGAGCGCCGCCAGGCCCTCATCGGCGACAGGACCGGCATGGGCTATGCCTTGGGAGACAGCGTCGAAGTGCGGTTGATCGAAGCAGTTCCCAGTGCGGGCGCATTAAGATTTGAAATATTAAGTGACGGCGCGTATATGGCTGCTACAAAGAAAAAAGCGCGCAAGGCCGCCCCCCGCAAGCGAAAAGGCCGCAACCGGGCCGCACGGCGCAGACAACGCTAGGACCTGAGTATATTTAACTTGAGAAGTGCAGATATGGCCGTTGAGATATCAGGAAATCCGCCCCGGGATCTGGGTCTATCGCTCAGGCGCGGGGCACTGCTGCGCTGCCCCAATTGCGGAATTGGGAAATTGTTCGCATCTTACCTGAAGGTGGCGCCGCAATGCCGGCATTGCGGCGAGGAACTGCATCATCATCGCGCGGATGACGCACCGCCCTATTTTACAATTCTGCTGCTTGGACATGTCCTGGTCCCGATGCTGCTGGCGGTCGAGGTGGCCTACCGTCCGGAGTTGTGGGTTCACGCCATGATTTGGTTTCCGATAACGGTCGCCTCTGCCATGACTTTGCTGCCGCACATAAAAGGTGCTCTGGTAAACCATCAATGGGCCCTGTATATGCACGGCTTCGATCCGCATGATCGAGGTTCCGACCCGTTCGGGCAATGTTCGGGCTGACAACCTCATCCAGACCGGCCCGCGCTTGACTTCCCCCCGCCGGGCGCTAGGTTGCACGCCACACATTCACGCACCGACTTCCAGGGACCCAAAAAGATGGCCAAAGCCCCAACCCAGAAAATCAAACTCGAGAGCACCGCGGGCACCGGCTATTATTATGTGACCAGGAAAAACGCGCGCACGCTGACCGAAAAACTCGTCATGAAGAAATATGACCCGGTGGTGCGCAAACATGTCGATTTCAAAGAGACCAAAATAAAATAAGCCGGCCACGCGCGATCCGGCGCGGTTTGAATTCCAAATTCTCATCTTCCTGAATGAAAATGAAGGCCAGCCCCGCAACCTTTCGGTAAGCGGGGTAGATCCGACATGGTTTGCAGGACTGGCCAACAAGCCAAATGAGCCAAAGAGGGCCTTGGTCATCTGACCTGGTGGCCGGCCGGCGAACGGCGTTTACGAGGAGGCCACTCAAACCGCTCACCAGCCAGCCAAACCCCACGGACCCAGGAGATGCGGCGGACCTGAGCACTCCGTAGGGTTATCTCGTCTCGGGAGACCGCGGAAGGATACATACTTTCAGCAGATCGGCCTGGAACAACGATCTCTATCCCGCCTACGCCTCCATTTACCTAAACGCAGATCATCGTCGAGAACAGCCTAACCCGCGTGCACCCAAAATTACCTGTTTGAACTTTTGCAATACACGAAAAGACCCGCTACAGTAAAGCGTTAACCTTAAGTGCTCAGGCAGAATGTGAGGTTGGGCTGTTACGCAAAACCGCAGTTATCCACAACCTATGAGAGGATGGCGCGCGGAATTGCACATGGCGGATATGAAGCGCCCGGTCAGGCGGCGTCCGCCGCCACCCGGTTACGGCCATCGCGTTTGGCGCTATAGAGCGCTTCGTCCGCCCTCTTGAGCAACCCTTCGGGCGTGTCATCCGCGCCATCCAGAGAGGCTATTCCGACACTGGCGGTGATATTGAGTTCTGTGTTTTCAGGCAGATGGAAGGCTTGTAACGATATGCACTGGCGTAACCGCTCGCCCGCAATATAGGCCTTGCTGAGGTCGGTTTCGGGCATCATCACAACGAATTCCTCGCCGCCAAGGCGGCAAGCCAGGTCGATCCCGCGGATATTCTCACGCAACCGGTTTGCAAAATCCTTGAGCACCGCGTCGCCAGCCTGGTGGCCGTGGGTGTCATTTACCGCCTTGAAGTAGTCGATATCCACAATCAGAATTGACAGCGGCTTGCCGCGCTGCACCGCCTCGTTGACGAGTGTCGTCAGGTGGCGCCCCATATAGTGACGGTTGTAGAGACCGGTCAGCGAATCGGTAATCGCCATCTCGACGCTTTCCTCGAGACGGCTCCGCAACTGGTCAGAATACCGCTTCCGTTTGATCTGGCTTCTAACCCTGGCCATCATTTCATTCTTTTCGATCGGCCGAACGAGATAGTCGTTCACACCCATCTCAAGCCCGCGCAACAGGCGCACATTCTCACCGGGCTCGGAAATGATCAGAATTGGCATTTGGCGAAAGCGGTCTAGCGAGCGCAATTGGGAGCACAAACGCAATCCATCGGTGCCCGAAAGGCTCAGGGAAACCATCACCAAATCGTAGTCTTTTTCGGGAAGGACCATCAGCGCCTGCTGGGGATCGGATTCCAGATCGACTGTCTGTTCGGCGGACAATGTTTCCATGATGCGGGCGGCTGATCTTGCATGGTCCTCGACCAGCAGAACCCTGCCGCCCAGGCCAGCCTCGCCGCTAACCGCCAAAGCATCCTGATCCATGCCCATCTGCTCGCTGGTCGAGGCGCGTTTTAGCATTTCGTCCATGAGCATCTTGAGCCGCGACAGGTTCTTTACCCGCGTAATCAGTGCAAGATCATCGACCGGCTTGGTGAGAAAATCATCGGCTCCCGCCTCAAGGCCCTTTACCTTGTCGGAAGGCTGGTCGAGCGCCGTGACCATTATGACCGGGATATGCTGCGTCTTCGGGTCGGCCTTGAGCCGCCGGCAGACTTCGAAACCGTCCATTCCCGGCATCATGACGTCAAGAAGAACCACGTCAGCGCCTTCGTCGGCGCAAATTTGCAGTGCCTCGGGACCATTGCGCGCCGTCAATGTTTCGAAATACTCGATCGTCAGCCGGGCCTCGAGAAGCTTAACATTGGCTTCGATATCATCGACAACAAGAACACGGGCGGTCATATCGCTTCCTCAGATCGCGGGCTTAAGCGTCACCGATGTACTGGCGAACAGTATCCAGAAACAACGATACGGAGATCGGTTTTGAAATATAGGCTTCGCATCCCCCCTCACGAATGCGCTCCTCGTCCCCCTTCATCGCGAAGGCCGTAACCGCGATAACCGGAATGCCCCGCAGATCATCGTCGTCTTTCAGCCATTTCGTGACTTCGAGCCCGGAGACTTCTGGCAATTGAATATCCATCAATATGAGATCGGGCCGGTGCTCGCGGGCAATGCCAAGAGCCTCCATTCCGTTTCTGGTCTGCAACGTCTGATAGCCATGTGCGTCCAGCAAATCATGGAACAGCTTCATGTTCAGTTCGTTGTCTTCGACAATCAGGACTGTTTTTGTCATTGGCCCGGCCGTATTCGAATCAGAAGCTTCATGATCGGCTATGCCGCCAGAATATTCCATGCCATCCGCTCCGTTTGAATGCACCCCTCATGCGGCGGCCGTTACCCGCCCGCCTTTTTCAATTGTTCCCATTTGACCGCAAAACCCGTAACTAAGTCTTAAAGGCGGCGCGCAAGCCCTTCGGCCGGCATCGGCAAGGGCCGCAACAAACTGAAAAGATGATGACAGACTCAGCAATCCCAACGCAAACTGCCCGGGATATTGCTATTTGCGCACTGACCTTCCTGACTGGTGACGGGGTGCGTCTTGCGAGATTTTTAGATGCAACCGGCTGGACCCCCGCGACACTCGTCTCTCCAGAATCCAGGGAAGCGATTCTCGTCACTGCATTGGACCATTTGATGGGCGCGGAGGATTTGCTCCTCACCTTCGCGGCGAACCATGGTCTCGACCCCGAAGATGTCGCCCGCGCTCACCGGACCATGCAGGGTATGGACCGGCTCGACGGAAACTAAGGGGGCAGGAACTTCCATGGACCAAGCGTTGCGCATTGGCATCGACCTCGGCGGCACCAAGATCGCGGCTATTGCACTCGACGCGAATGGAAAGACGCTTGCTCAGTCGCGCACCGGAACGCCGCGGAACGATTACCGCGCCACCATCTTGTCCATCGCCACCCTCATCGCTGAATTCACGGAACATCCGGGGTATATTCCATATATCGGCATTGGCATCCCGGGCTCCCTTTCACCTGCAACCGGGCGCGTCCAGAACGCCAATTCCACATGGCTCAATGGCAAGCCTCTGAAGGAGGACCTGAAACACGCTCTGGGCCGCACTGTAAAGCTCGCCAACGATGCCAACTGCTTTGCGCTGTCAGAGGCCGTTGACGGTTCCGGCGAAGGCGCGCGCAACATATTCGGCGTCATTATCGGAACCGGTTGCGGCGGCGGGCTGGTCATCGACCAGGCAATCGTGGATGGTCCGCGCGGCATTGGCGGTGAGTGGGGCCACAATCCCCTGCCCTGGCCTGAACCAGACGAATATCCAGGACCGAAATGCTGGTGCGGGCGCATGGGGTGCATGGAAAGCTGGGTCTCGGGGCCCGGAATGGCGGCCGATCACGCGCGCTCATTTGGCGAAACCCTGACCGCGGAAGACATCGCTTCGCGTGCGGAGCAAGGGTGCGGCAAGGCCCGGAAAAGCCTTGATCGCCATGCCTCAAGGCTTGCAAGGGGACTGGCGGGCATTGTCAATATTTTCGATCCGGACCGGATTGTTCTCGGCGGCGGCCTGTCCAACATGGCGCATCTCTACGACCAACTTCCCGGCCTGGTCACTCCGCATATTTTCAGTGACAATACGCATATCGAAATATGCCCGCCGCGCCACGGATCCGAAAGCGGCGTTCGTGGCGCCGCCTGGCTATGGGGCCGTTCCGCCGTTTGACAAAGAGGCCTGTTTATTCGCAGCCCGGAAACGGCCTGATCTCCAGCAAACTCAAAACGCCTTTGATTGAGAAATCGCCGTAGTCGATCAGAATCTCACGGCCTACGCCGTTACTGTAAAGACGAAAGTCGAGCTGATAGACAGGAGTTTCCTTGGCATCTGCTCCGGTGTCGAAATAGCTGATCGAAACCGGCCAGGACACCAGCTTTTCGAGGACGCCATCATTGGCCACGCGCTTGCGCGGCGGTTTTGCGCCCGGCTCCACCCGCTTGCCGATGAAAGTCGTTGTCGCAAAGACCTTGCTGCCCTTGCTGGAGCCGTCGTATACGCGCGCGCGCAACACCGTCTTTCCCGCTTGCGCCGCCGCGAGAATTTTCAGCGAGTGCTGGGTGGGAAACAGAACCGGCCCCGCCAGTTTCAGCTCTTTGGCTTTCGGAGTGCTCACAGACACCTTCAGTCCGCCATCGCGGCCGAAGCGTTCCGCATTGCCGCGCGTGGATTCTTCCAGGGTGTCCCCAAGATAGTGGCTGGAATTGAATCGATAGAGCTTGCCGGCTCCCTGCTCCCATGTAGAGGATCGCAAATCCGATATGCTTGAGCGTCCCGATTGCGCCTGCACACGGGTCACCAGCCGCATATTCATGGTGTACCCATCGCAACCCGACCCGTCGAAATCAAACACCATGCGACCCTGGACGCTCGCAATACCCGACGACACCTGCGTTCCATCGAGTGTCATTTCATAGACAGCGCGATGAGGAACAAGTTTTGCAGCCCCCGTCTGGGCAAGCACATGCGCCGGGCCAGCCAAAAGCCCGGCGGCCATGGCGCCCAGAAGGGCAACTCCGTATATTCGTCCTCTGCGTTCCATAAGGATATCTTGTGCGTTTCCGCGCGGTCCTTCATCAATCGGGAACCACCTCGGCCACAAGGTCAATTTATTGCCGATCAATTTGTCCAGCGCATGGGCTGTCCTCAAAGCACTTGCACAATGCAATAAAAAGCTCAATGACTCGCGTGCGCAATGGTAACCGAATAAAATCGAATCTCCCCAGACGTCACATCAATAAAATATGAGAAAGGCAAGCTCATGACTGGTAAAATAGAAAGCCGTCTCGAGGAACTTGGCGTCGAATTGCCGTCAGCCGCCGCACCGGCGGCCAATTATGTCCCGTTTTATATTTCGGGCCAGCAGCTTTTCATCTCCGGCCAGCTGCCATTTATTGACGGCGGGCCTGAATATAAAGGCAAGGTCGGCGCTGAAGTCGATGTCGAGACCGCACAGCAGGCGGCAAGAGCCTGCGCCACCAATATCCTGGCGCAAGCCAAAACCGCACTGGGCGATCTGGACCGCATCGTGCAATTCATTCGCCTTGGCGGATTTGTGAATGCGACACCCGATTTCACCGATCATCCCGAAGTCATCAACGGCGCCTCGAACTTCCTGGTGGATGTTCTTGGCGACAAAGGCCGCCACACCCGTTTCGCTGTTGGCGTTGGCAGTCTGCCGCGCGGAGTAGCAGTTGAAATCGATGCGCTTATCGCGATTGAGTAGGCTGAAAGGTCGCCCCCCGTGGCCAAGCTGGAATGGCTGAAACGGCCGATCGCGCATCGCGGCCTGCATGACAGCGCCAGCGGTATTGTCGAGAATACCGCGTCAGCCCTTCAGGCTGCCATTGATGCAGGCTACGCCATCGAACTCGATGTGCAGGAAGCAGGCGACGGCGCGGCGATGGTCTTTCATGACGCCACGCTCGACCGGCTGATGGAGGCGTCCGGCCCTGTTGTTTCTCTGAGTTCCGCTCAGTTAAAACGCATAAATTTCAAAAACGCGCCAGACCGTTTGCAGACACTGAAAGAAGCGCTTGAATTGATCGCGGGCCAGGTGCCGGTCGTGATCGAGGTCAAGAGCAACTGGCGTGCGCGCAAACCATTCGAGGCCGCGCTGGCGCAAATCCTCAAAACCTATAAGGGGCGCGCCGCGATCATGTCGTTCGATCCTTACTGCATCAAGGCCATTGCCGAACATGCGCCCGGGCTCCCGCGGGGCCTTGTAGCCGGCCCCTTCCGGAACCCTCGATATTGGGGACACCTGACCGCCTGGCAGCGCTTCCGCATGCGGCATCTCATGAGCGCCTCCATCGCCAGGCCGCATTTTGTTGCCTATGATGTTGACGGCCTGCCCTCGCTCGCCCCGGTTATCTGGCGCCAGGTCCTGAACCGGACATTGCTGGCCTGGACCGTGAGAGGCGAACCCGAAGGCAGACGCGCGCTGCGGTGGGCGGACGCAATGATCTTTGAAGGATTCCGGCCTTGAGCCATGGGTGACGCGGAACAAATCCTTGCACGAATTGAGCCGGACATTACCGCGCTAGACGCGGCCCAATGGGACGCCTGCGCCAATCCAGATATCTCAGGTTCCAGTTCACATAACACCTACAACCCTTTCATAAGTCACGCCTTTCTTTCTGCTCTTGAAGCAAGCGGCTCCGCCATTGCGGAAACCGGATGGGCGCCGCGGCATATCCTTCTCGACGATGGATCAGGCGGCATACTGGGCTGTATGCCCTGTTATCTGAAGGCGCACAGCCAGGGCGAATATGTTTTCGACCATGGCTGGGCGGACGCCTTTGCGCGCGCGGGCGGGCAGTATTATCCCAAACTACTGGCCGCTGTTCCCTTCACCCCGGTGACGGGGCGGCGATTGCTCGTTCCGCCGGGCGCGGATGCCGACATGCGCGAGCGCGCCCTTCTGAGTGCGGCCGCATCTCTGCTGGAGAGGCATCGGCTATCGTCATTGCATCTCACTTTTCTGACAAAACCGGAATGGGAGCGTGCCGGGCAAATGGGCATGGCCCGGCGCACCGACCAGCAATTCCACTGGTGCAATGACGGCTACGACACCTTTGACGATTTTACGGCCTCGCTAACGTCGCGAAAGCGCAAACTGATCAATCGCGAGCGCCGTGAGGCCTGCGCCGATGGCATCTCGATCAAACTACTCACCGGCAGCGATTTAAAAGAGCGGCACTGGGATGCCTTCTATGACTTCTATACCGATACCGGCGCACGCAAATGGGGAAACCCCTATCTGACACGGGATTTTTTCAGCCTGATCGGGCAGAACATGCCGGAGCGCATTTTGCTGATCCTGTGCGAGAGGGACGGAATACCCATCGCCGGAGCGCTCAACTTCATCGGCGGCGACACACTCTATGGCCGGTACTGGGGGTGCCTGGAAGAACACAGGTTCCTGCATTTCGAGGCCTGTTACTACCAGGCTATCGACTTCGCAATCGCCAACAGGCTTTGCCATGTGGAAGCCGGCGCCCAGGGGCCGCACAAGCTGGCGCGCGGCTATCTGCCGCAAACAACCTACTCTGCTCATTTGATCGCCAACCCCTCCCTCAGATCCGCCGTGGAAGAGTTTCTCTCGCGTGAGCGCGACCATGTGGAAAAGGAAAACCGTGAACTGGCGCACCAAGCGCCCTTCCGCAAGGACGGACGCGGCGGCAATGTGGACGCTTGACCGCCCCATCCAGACCTGAGACACACATTTCCCTAACATTGACCGGACAGAGGGCATCCATGGCCTATGACGACACCAACGTGTTTGCCAAAATTCTGCGCGGCGAGCTGCCGTGCCACAAGGTGTATGAAGACGATGAAACCTTCGCCTTCATGGACATCATGCCTCGCGCCAACGGCCATACGCTGGTCATACCCAGGACACCCGCCCAGAATATATTCGACGTTCAGGCCGATACCCTGTGCACGCTTATTCGCAGTGTGCATAAACTGGCGCCCGCGATCCGCAATGCGATGGATGCGGAAGGCATCCTGATCCAGCAATTCAACGAAGCGGCTGCCGGCCAGATGGTGTTCCATATCCACTTTCACCTCATCCCGCGCTGGGAGGACACCGCGCTCAAACCTCATACGGGCGAGATGGAAGACTCCGAAATTCTGGCGGCAAACGCGGAGAAAATCAGAGGCGCTCTGGAACCCGCCTGAGCGGGAGCAACGGTATAGCGTCACCCCTCCAGGAAATACTGGACCAGCATCAGGGCGCCAGCACCGGACAATACCCCGGCGGCGAGCGATTTTCGCGCCAGAAAATAGATGCAAACTCCCAGAAGAAATGCACCCAGCCGCACGCCCTGCGGGACCGATGCCAATGCGCCGGCCGGGAGCAGAACCATGCGCGCAACCAAACCCGCCACGAGCGCGGTCGATACGGTGCGCACCCAGACAAGTATCTCGGCGTCTTCCTTGATGTCGCGTGAAAGGATCACGCCCAGATAGCGCCAGGGCTGGGTGGCGCAGAACCCCGCCAGAAAGAGATACAGATAGGACCAGCCACCTGCCCCCAGACCACTCATGGGCCACCTCCGCCCGGCCGTCGCCGCCACCTCATAAATGCATAGCAGGCCGTGCCTCCAATAAGCCCGGTCAAAACGAGGTCCAGACCCGGAGCCAGCAAATACAGGATCGGACCCAGAACGACCCCCGCCAGAACAGCGGCCCTTTCCGCATTGTTTTTCGACGTCTCGATCAGCGAAAGGAAAAAATAGAGCGGCGTCAGAAACACCATGCCCGCCGCGACCGGTGGCGGCACCCGTGCGGCGAGAAAATAACCGGCCGCCGTTGCCGTGAGCAGGCCGGTCATCATCGCCAGTGCAAACCCGCTGAAATAAGCCACCCGGAGTTCTTTTTGCTGTTCCGGCAAGCGCCGCATGGACTCAAGCCATACGGTAATCGCGACAAAATGAGACAGAAGTATTTCCAGCCAGAGCGGTGTATTTTTCCCGCGCATGACGGGAAACAGTGAATATGACATCGGCAGCAGGCGAACCGATGTCAGCATGACCGCGAAGGCCACCGCGGCCAGCCCGGACCCCTTTGCCGCCTCATCAGTCAGTACGACCTGACCGGGCAGCGCAAAAACGGTTGCGGAGACAAACATGGCCTGAAACACGTTCAGGCCGCTGTCGCGCGCAAGCGCGCCAAATCCAATGAATGTGACCGTGACGACAAGAACGGGAACTGAAGGCGCGCCGGCAACGCCGTGCATAAAGGCGCGCGCCCTGGAAGAGCGTGGCGTCATCGCGGGCGGCCGCAAACGATGTTTGCCCTGCCCCGGAACAAGGCCACCCTATTTCGCCGGAAGCGGAACCTTGGGAACCGGACTGGATCCGCTGGAACCGGATTTGGACGGCCTTGGCTTACGTCTGGGTTTGGGTTTGGAAGTTTTCGGCGTGCTCTTTTTCTTCGCACTGGAGCGGCGCGGCTTTGCGCTTCCCTTGCTCTTCCTGCCGCCACCGGGCCGGACTTTTGGCTCCGGATTGTCCAGAAACTCAAAGCCCAGGCCTTTCTTGCCATCCTTGCCCTCGACAATGACACGCACCACACCGCCGGTCTTGAGTTTGCCAAACAGCAATTCATCAGCAAGCGGGCGCTTGATGTGCTCCTGAATCACGCGCGAGAGAGCGCGCGCGCCGAACTTCTCATCGAAGCCCTTGTCCGCGAGCCACCCATTGGCGGCCTCGGACAATTCAATTGCCACATTGCGATCATGCAATTGCGCCTCAAGTTCAAAGATAAACTTTTCAACCACCTTTGAAATCACATCCGGGGGAAGACTGGAGAAACCGATTATCGCATCCAGCCTGTTCCGGAATTCCGGTGTAAAAGTACGGTTGATCGCCTCCTCGTCATCGCCGTCGCTCTTGGTGCGGTTGAATCCGATAGGCGCCTTGGCGAGCTCCGCCGCGCCGGCATTGGTGGTCATGATCAGGATCACATTGCGGAAATCGACCTGCTTGCCGTTATTGTCGGTCAGTTTACCGTGATCCATCACCTGAAGGAGGATGTTGAACAGATCGCTATGGGCCTTTTCGATTTCATCGAGCAGCAAAACACAGTGGGGGTGCTGGTCAACGCCATCGGTCAGCAATCCGCCCTGGTCGAACCCGACATAACCAGGAGGCGCGCCGATCAATCGCGAGACGGTGTGGCGCTCCATATATTCCGACATATCGAACCGCAGCAGCTCGACGCCAAGCTGGAGCGAAAGCTGGCGCGCGACTTCCGTCTTGCCGACCCCTGTCGGTCCGGAAAACAAATAGCAGCCAATGGGTTTTTCCGGTTCGCGCAGGCCCGCCCGGGACAGCTTGATGGCCGAGGACAGCGCCATAATCGCCCGGTCCTGGCCAAATACCATCCGCTTCATATCGCGCTCCAGACTCTGCAAAACTTCATAGTCCGACTTGGATATGGTCTTGGGAGGAATGCGCGCCATGGTCGCCACGGCCGCCTCTATTTCCTTCACGCCGATGGTCTTTCTGCGGCGGTGTTCAGGGACAAGCATCTGCGAGGCGCCGGTCTCATCGATAACGTCGATCGCTTTGTCGGGAAGCCGGCGGTCATGGATATATCTGGCGGAAAGCTCGGCGGCCGTGGTGAGCGCCTGATTGGTATAACGAATCTTGTGGAAGTCCTCGAAATAGGGTTTTAGCCCCTTGAGAATGGCAATCGTGTCTTCAATGCTCGGCTCCTGCAGATCGATCTTCTGGAAACGGCGCACCAGCGCACGGTCCTTTTCGAAATGCTGGCGGTATTCCTTGTAGGTAGTCGAGCCAATACAGCGCAGCGAGCCGTTCTGAAGTGCGGGTTTCAGCAGGTTGGACGCGTCCATCGCGCCGCCGGACGTAGCGCCGGCGCCAATCACCGTATGAATTTCGTCAATGAACATTATGGCGCCGGGATAGGCCTCAATCTCGCGCACCACGGATTTGAGACGTTCTTCGAAATCACCCCGATAGCGCGTTCCCGCGAGCAAGGCCCCCATGTCGAGCTGGAAGATTGTTGAACTCTCGAGCACTTCCGGCACTTCGCCATGCACAATTCGCCGCGCCAGGCCTTCGGCCACCGCGGTCTTGCCAACGCCCGGCTCGCCGACAAACAGCGGGTTGTTCTTCTGCCGGCGGCACAGAACCTGGATCGTGCGGCGAATTTCCGCTTCGCGCCCGATCAGCGGGTCGATGCGCCCTTCGCGCGCCTTGGCGTTGAGGTTGACACAATAGACTTCCAGCGCGTCGGCGCTGCGTTTCTTGTCGTCCGCGCCATCCATGGTCGCGGCATCGTCGTCAACGCCCCGCATCTCGCGCGGCTCGGACATGCCCGCGCGCTTGGCAATACCGTGGCTGATATAATTCACCGCATCGAATCGCGTCATATCCTGCTCTTGCAGGAAAAAGGCGGCATGGCTCTCCCGCTCGGCAAGTATCGCGACCAGAACGCTCGCGCCAGTCACTTCCTCTCGGCCTGAAGTTTGCACATTAACCACGGCACGGTGGATGACCCTCTGGAATCCGGCCGTGGGCTGGGCTTCGGAGTGATCGTCCAGGATCAGGCTTTCCAGTTCGGTATCGATATACTTGATCAGCTTGCCGCGGATTTCATCGAGGTCCACATCGCAGGCGCGCATCACCGCCGACGCATCGCCATCGTCAAGCAATGCAAGGAGCAAATGCTCCAGAGTCGCATATTCGTGGCTGCGCTCGTTGGCATATTCCAGCGCCCGGTGCAGCGCATCTTCAAGACTGGACGAAAATGACGTCACGGGCCGGCCTCACTCCTTTTCCATCGTGCATTGCAGGGGATGCTCATTTTGCCTGGAGAAATTCATTACCTGCGCGACCTTCGTTTCAGCCACCTCAAATGTATAGACACCACAAACTCCGACACCTTTTTGATGAACATGCAGCATCACGCGTGTCGCCTCTTCCTGCGACTTGTTGAATATATACTCCAGAACATAAACGACGAATTCCATCGGCGTATAGTCGTCATTCAGCAACAGCACCTTGTAGAGGCTGGGCTTTTGCGTTTTTGGCCGGGTTTTGGTGACGATATCCGTTCCGGCATCGCCCGGGTGTTGAGGTGTGTCCTTCCGCGCCATTTCAGAACTTTCTTCAGCCTCTTTGCAACCCCACGCTCAGCCGCGGGGCCTCACCAATCTCATCAATCCGCGCCCGCCACATGCGAAGCAAGCCGCATTCTAACGCGACCTGCCCCCGCCTGCAATTCACTCTCCCGCGTGATATAGTCATCACCACCCTCATATACGAGTTCAATGTGGCCTGAGGGCGGAATAACGCCCAAAAAAAGACCCGGCGCCATGGCCGGGTCCTTCATATCTCGAAGTGCGGTGCTACCGCCCTATAGAATGTCAAGACGCATTAGCTGGTCTTGGCAATCGCCGTTTCGACCGGCTTGTAGGCTTCCTTGGCGACATCGGCATACATCTCGCCGAGCTTTGATACCTGCGAGATGTAGTCTTCATACGCCTTCTTGGCATAGGTCGTCTGAACCTCGATGGCCTGCTCGACGGATTTGACACCGGCCAGCTTTTCAAACGCGGCCGTTCCTTCTTCAATTGCGCTTTTCGTGTAGTCGGTGACCTCACTGGCGATCGCCTGAACGCCCTTGTTGACTTCACCTAAACTTTTCACGGCAGTGTCGAAATTGTCCTGCCCGGCTTTTTGAATGTTCTCGTAACCAATCATCATACTCTCCATCAGGGTGCTTGTGGCCTGGTCCGCATCACGGTCCGACGGCCGTTGATATTGCAACGCAACAAGATATGTATGCACTGCACAATTTTTGTCAATAAAAAATATTGCACCGCACCATATTTATTTTCAGGCCCGCCGCTTAACTGAATCGTAACGCGCTGACCGATAGGTTAGTCCCGCTGAATGCATGTTGTGGAGGCGTTCGCAGCGGGAAATCAGGGCCCGCCCGACAAGAATATTTAGGGGAACGGAGCCATTTGGCTCTGGGGAAAATTGTGTCAAGTAGGTTGCCGTTGCGCCGGTCATTGGCCGCGCGCCTGATAAGTGCCGCCGCCGCATGCCTTTTGACCGTTGCCACGCTGGGGGCTGCAATGGTTGCTCAGGCGCAAGGCGCACCGCGTGGTGCCGCGATGGTCGTCGATGGCCACACGGGGAAAATACTGTATTCCCGAAACGGCGACGCAAAACGTTTTCCGGCCTCACTTACAAAAATCATGACCCTCTATCTCCTGTTCGATTTTATCGAGGCGGGAAAACTCAATGCAGGGACACTTCTTACGGTCACTCCAAACGCGGCCAAACAGCCGCCTTCAAAGCTGGGGCTCAAAGCCGGACAGAAAATCATGGTGCGAGACGCCATTCGTGCTCTGGTTACCAAATCAGCCAATGACGTTGCCGTGACCATCGCCGAGAACATCGGCGGCACAGAGAAAAATTTCGCCAGGATGATGACGGCAAAAGCCCGCAAGATCGGGATGCGCCGGACAACTTTTAAGAATGCCTCCGGGCTGCCAGACAGGAAACAGGTTACAACGGCGCGCGATATGATCACGATGGCCAACAGGCTGATGTTCGATCACCCCGAAAAATACGGCTACTTCAAACAAAAATATTTCAAATACAGGGGCAAGAAATACCGCAATTATAACCAGTTGCTGTTTGACTATAGAGGCACGGACGGCATCAAAACCGGATATACGCGGGCTTCAGGCTTCAACCTGCTCGCCAATGTGAAGCGCGGCAACAAACATCTGATTGCCGTTGTCTTCGGCGGCAAGTCATCGAAACGCCGCAATGCGGCCATGCGCTCGATCCTCAACAGGGCCCTGCCAAAGGCCACCGCGCAGCTGCCCCACAAATACCGGCCGCAGCGCAAAAAACAGGTTCAGGTCGCCTCGACACTCGGATTCCCTATCCAGGCGAGCGCTACGCCAGCCAGTCTTGAGACACGGCCACCGTTGCCTCAATCCAGTCCGGAAACCGTCGCATCAATTCCAAAACAACCGCAAACACCCAAGACGCCGGCTTCCGATGCCAAATATCACATCCAGGTGGGCGCCTATGCGAGGCAGACCGACGCCATTGAGCGGCTTGCCGCCATACAGCAGAAAGCCGGGGACGTCATAAACGGGCATGCCCCGATGGCCATACCGCTGGTGGAACCCAAACGCTACCTCTATCGCGCGCGCTTCGCCGGATTTACGCGGCAGGCGGCCAACAGCACTTGCAATAAACTAAAGCGGCGCGCCATCACCTGCGTGGTCATGTCCGCTGAATAGCCAAATCTCGATGCCCGGGGCGAGTTTCAGAGATTTAGCCCAGCAACAAATCCTTGGCCTCGTTGATCTTCGCCGCGAGATAGGTTGACCCTCCCTGATCGGGATGCATCTTCTTCATGAGCCTGCGGTGCGCCCGGCCGATATCGGCACTGCTCGCGCCCCGCTGCAGTCCCAGTATTTCATAGGCCTCATCGACATTCATCGGCCCCTCGGGACCACCGCGGGGTTCATCGGACCCTTTTGGCTGCGCTCCGGCACGCTCGCGCCAGTCCGTGAATCTGCGGTCCAGATAGGCTTCCAGAAGCTGCGCCGCCTGGGAATCGCCCGCCTGGCAGTCCGACCACAACTCGATCAGGTTTCCCTGATCCATGGCCGACAGCATTTGCGGAGAAAACCTTCCCCTGATGACACGGCCCTCCATATCGCCCGTATCGTGATCCAGCTCCATCTCGATGGTCCGCGTGCGGACCCGTGAATTCTGTCCAGCGCGCTTGCTGGCATTCCCGGGAAACGGCCCAAACCCGCCG
Source organism: Hyphomicrobiales bacterium (assembly GCA_003228955.1). GTDB lineage: Bacteria > Pseudomonadota > Alphaproteobacteria > Rhizobiales > Methyloligellaceae > UBA2767. Next base: position 13,467 of record QIGN01000078.1, on the reverse strand, counting down.
GAAAAGGGAGAAAAATTGCCGCGCAAAAGCGAATACGCGACAAAGCCAAGCGGAATGGCCAGCGGAAAGCGCCCGGTCGCGGCCAGAAACAATGCCGCCATCAGCGCGGTCGAACCGCCAATGTTACGCATGGTGCTCGCCATATTTGCCGGACTTGCATTCACAACAAACTTCAATCCAAAAATGAAAAGAAGTACTAGAGCCAAGCCGAGAAAGAGATACTGCATTTTTGCAAGCGCCGGTTTCTGGGTCCGTGACCTGGATCGCTTCAAGTTTTGATGGAATCAAAACCGCGATCCAGCTCTTTGTTTATGCGTATCATTTTTCCGGTAACCGGTTCCCACTTATCGGTGATACGCACTAGGTCATTTGTTCCAGCAGCGCTCGTGCGCCGCCCTTGCCGCCGCTGTAGCTCTCCAGGGCTTTGCGGCCTCCAGCAGCGTATACGGCCACCGCGGATAGCAATTCCCTCAGCTGGGCGGAGGAACCCGCATCGAAGGGATGCGCCGCGCGTCAAGCGCGCAATTTCGCGAAATGCCGTCTCCGCTCTGGCATCGCCGCCTTCCTGGAAAAGGAATACGGGCACGCCCAGGAGGCCAAGCTCCCCTGCGGTCGCGGCTAGATCATCGATATTTTCCTCCATGCAATCGCCAACATAGACAAGCGCATTGACGCGGGCTTTGCCGGTCTCGTCACGCGCATGTGTCAGCACCCGGCCAATCTGCGTGTGACCGCCCCGGCATGAAACCTGGCTCATGAGATTGGCCAGCGCTTCGGGGTCCTTGACCCATTTGCTGGCCCTGCATTCACCGAAACCCCGGAAATAAACCAGCTGCACATCGAGCCCGCCCACCGCCTGGACAGTCAAAAACATGCCGGCCTGCAGGCCAAGCGCCATGTCCCATGTGGGCTGGCGGCTCATGGTTGCGTCCATTGCAAAGATAAGCCGCCCCCGCGCCGCCGCGTTTTGCGGCGATGAGAGCGATTTTACCTCGTTCAGGAAGCCCTCGACATCGGACGCACTTGAGCGCGCCTCCGGCAGCGACTCTTTTCCGCCGGTTGTCTTGGGTTTGCGGCTCATATTTCTCCCGGCCAGGTTTATGCGGACATTCCCCGGGGTTGGTGAATCAGCCCGGGCCACGCCGCATTGGTATAACAGAACTCTCAAACTATAGATGGTTACGCGCGGACAGTCCCGCAACGCGGTCATAAATTTCGCAAGCGGGTCCTGGGCTGCGCGCTGACAATTCGCGGCGATTGGCGCTTATTTGTTCCCCTGATATGGTCCGCTCCCGATCAGCAGGACATGAAACCATGGCGTCAAAATTGAAAAACATCAAAACCATAGCGCAACTCAGGGAATGCGTGGACGGTTGGCGGAATGCCGGCGACAAGATCGTTCTGGTGCCAACCATGGGGGCGCTGCACGAGGGCCACCTCTCGCTGGTGAAAATGGCGCGGGAAGCAGGGGATCGCACGGTCGTCTCGATTTTCGTCAACCCGGCGCAATTCGCGCCGAACGAGGATTTTGGCAGCTACCCCCGGGAAAATGCGGAAGATTTGCAAAAACTTGAGCGCCTCGGCGTGGACCTTGTCTTCATGCCGCCGCGCGAGGAAATTTATCCTGAAGACTTCTCAACCCATGTCGAGGTGCCGGGGTTGAGCGAGGGACTGTGCGGCACGTCCCGGCCGCACTTTTTTGGCGGCGTCGCGACCGTGGTCGCCAAGCTGCTCAACCAGTGCCGCCCGGATGTGGCGATCTTCGGCGAGAAGGATTTTCAGCAACTCCTCGTCATCCGCCGCATGGCGCGCGATCTCGATACGGGCGTGGAAATCCTTGGCGGACCCCTGATCCGCGAGGAAGACGGGCTCGCCATGTCCTCGCGCAATGCCTATTTGTCGCCGCAGGAGCGTAAGAAAGCGCCCCTGATCCACCAGGCTATTCGAGAGCTGGCCGAAGGCCTCGCAAATGGTGGAAATATCGCGAGATTGCGCGAAACAGCCACCGGCCGGCTGGTTCAGGCGGGGTTTGAGATCGATTATCTGGAGGTGTGCAACGCCGAAAATCTGGCGCCCCTCACCACGCTCGCCGGTGAACCGGCACGTGTCTTCATCGCGGCTAAACTGGGCAAGACCCGTCTCATAGACAATATGGCTGTTCCGGACAGGACAAAATAGCGGCGACTACAGCAATCCCAGCTCGATCAATTCCGATCGCATGGCCTCGGGCATAAGTTTGGCCTCTTCATCCGACAACTCCAGGTCTTTCGGCGCGTCCGCGCGGCAGAGATAGCGCCAGCCCTGAAACGCCCGGCGCGGGCGCGGGCGCGTCGGTACCAGTTGCGGATCGAGGATAATATCGCAACGGCGGATCCCGTCGCTGCAGCGAACCTGGCGCAAACCCAGCAATCCCTGGCGAACCGAAACGCTCCCCTTGATGACCCAGTAGATTGATCCGCCTTCCAGCAGTTCATCGCGTCTGCGGGGCATCTGGCGGGTTCGATGGAACAGATCGATGGTCTTGCCCACCTCCTCCGTTGCCGTCAAGCGAGCCGCCTGCCGTTCACTCAGATGAGAGATGCTCTCGATCCCGACACAGAGTTTGATTAGGTGGACGCTCATTCCGCTCTTGGTTGTGAGTGTGATGCAATGTATCGTGTGATCGCAAACGCTGGCTTCCTCATCCAGTAGTATTTCGCTATATCCCCAGCATACACGTAGACCAAATGAGGCAGGATGCCGGCGAACCTGTAATGGCCCAACAGCAACTCCACAAATTGATGCGCGCTGCCGCCAATGGCGACAGGTCCGCTTTTCACGCCATTTATAATGCGACAAGCGCGAAACTATTCGGCGTTGCCGTTCGTATACTTAAAAGACGGGACCTGGCCGAGGATGTGATGCAGGATGCGTATCTCAAAATCTGGGATGCCGCGCCCAAATACCGGCCAGAGGCGGGTTCGCCGATCAGCTGGATGGTGGCGATCACGCGAAACCGCGCAATCGACGTGTTGCGCAAGCGTACGGAAGTTGCCGTTGAGGATGAAAAAGACGGGGGTGACCGGGCAGATGATGCCCCGGACCCGTTTGAACTGACCGCTCAGAGCGGGGAATTAAAAGCCCTGCTCGGATGTATGGAGAAACTTAATCCAGATCAAAGACAATGCCTGCTGATGGCTTACTATTATGGATATACGCACGAAGAAATCTCGCAACGCATGACCACTCCGATTGGCACCGTTAAGAGCTGGATTCGGCGTGGCCTGATTCAGGTCAAGGAGTGCCTGGGAAATGACTAAGCGGGATCTCGATATTCTCGCCAGCGAATATGCGCTTGGCATCCTCGATGCCGCCGAACGCACCAAGGCGGAGAAACTCCGGGCGGGCGATGCCGCCTTTGCGCGCATGATCGACGAATGGAACCAGCGCCTTGCTCCGCTCGCCGAAGCGATTGAGCCCGTTTCCCCACCTGCATCGGCCTGGAGCAGAATCGAAGCGGCCCTCACCTCTACAGCAGCGGCCTCAAGCCAGCCTCTGGCGGAGCTGGCTGGCCAGCTGGCACAAATGAAGCGCACCATTGCCGCATGGCGGTTTGCAACCATGGCGACGGCCACGGCCGCGATCGCACTGGCGGTTATATGGATGGGCGGCCTGGAATCACCCTTCCGGGGCGCTCCGCCCGCCGAACGCTATGTGGCCATGCTCCAGAGCGACAAGGGCGAGACCGGCTTCGTTATAACGATTGACATGAACGGCAAGCAGCTGGCCATTCGCCCGGTTGGCGGCAATGCGCCTTCCTCCAAAAGCTATGAACTCTGGGCGATAATGAAAGACGACAAGCCGCCCATGACCCTTGGCCTTGTCGGCACCAGCGCCTATGCCATGATGGATACACCAGTGGAAATCGACGAGAAGGAGCTCGAAAAGGGCGTGCAGCTCGCCATCTCTCTCGAGCCAGAGGGTGGCGCTCGTTCCGGCAAGTCCATGGGCCCCGTCATGTTCGCGGGCCTGCTCATCAAACAGACTCCATAAACCGCCGGCCGCGCGGGGGCGGTATGGATCAGCCGAGCCGCATGTCCTTGCTCCTTCCGGTGACGTTCGCACTGTTGTGGGCATCCAGCTATGCCACCGCACGCATTGGTCTCAATGATATTTCACCGATCTTGTTCGTTGCCATTCGCATTGGCATCGCCGCTCTGGTAATCTTCGCCGTAATCGTTGTGACGCGGCGGGACAGGATTCCCGCACTTTCCCACTGGCCTCCGTTGCTGGCCGGCGGAGCGCTGGTGCACGGCCTGACACTCGCGCCGGCGCATATTGCGCTCATCACTGTCAACGCCGCGCCTCTGGCGCTCGTCCATGCCATCCACCCGGTCCTGACAGCGGCACTCGCGGTGCCGCTGCTGAACGAGCGATTTACACCGCGTCAATGGGCGGGAATGGCCCTCGGGCTGGCCGGTGTCGTCCTCGCCTTTCCCTTTGCGACCACACAGTGGAGCGTCATTGCACTGGTTGGCCTCAGCCTTGCGGCACTGACAGGCGGCACGCTTTATCTCAAACGCTTTGCGCCGGATGTGCCGCCCTTCCCCGCGACCGCCGTACAATTGTGCGGCGGCGCCATCATATCGGCTATTGGCGTGGGACTGTTCGAGGCGCCGCAGGTTTCGTGGACGCCCTCCCTCCTCCTGATGATGAGCTGGAATATCGCCATGGTTTCGGTCGGCGCGATGGTCATCTACAGCCTGATGCTCGCGCGCGGACAGGCCGGACGGGCCGCTTCCGCATTTTTTATTGTCCCAGGTTCGGCCGCGTTGATGGCCTGGGTGCTCTTGGACCAGACGCTTGGGACCCTCGCGCTTGCCGGACTGGCGCTGGCCAGCCTTGGTGTCTGGCTGGTCTGGAGGCAAGCCGGATAAGGCCTCTTAATCGGCCTCTGCCCGGCCCCGCTCCGGCATCTCCACTGGCCCTCCCGCTTTCTTCCAGCCGGAAAATCCGCCATCGATATGCGCCACGGGCTTGAGCCCCATGCGCTGCGCGACCTGCGTCGCCAGCGCCGAGCGCCAGCCGGACGCACAGTGAAATACAAATTTCCTGTCCCCGGCGAAGATATCCTTGTGATAGGGGCTCGCCGGATCAATCCAGAATTCAAGCATACCGCGCGGACAATGGAACGATCCGGGGATTTTTCCATCGCGCTGCAACTCGCGTATATCCCTGATATCGACAATCACAACGCTGTCATCCCCCGCCAGTTTCAGCGCCTCCTCGACCGGAATCTCCGCGATCTCCTCCCTGGCGGTTTCGACAAGCTGCTTCACGCTAACGCGAATGTCCTGCGGCATTTCATTCTCTCCTTGAAGTCTCGGACTCCCTGGGTCCGGGAAACAATAAAGCGGTTCTTCCGGAAACCATAAAAACTTCGAGACAAAATAGAACTTGAAGACATCAGGCCCGGTCCCGGGCGCGCTTTTCCGCCACGCGTTTTAGCATCCGGTTCATGGCCTGAAACCCGGTGCCCAGCGCCTTGGACTGTCTCGAATACACCCTGCCCCCCAAAATCCCGCGGAAGATTTCGAATTGCTCAAAGCGGCAGCGGCCCTTGTCTTCGGGCGCCACCCGGAATCCGTGCTCCAGAACAAGCAGTCCCAGCAGCTTGCGCGTGCGCCAGCGAAACTCCCGGCCCTCCTCCAACGCCACCACCACGGACCCGAATGACATCGCCTTGCCCCCCGGCACGCCAAGAGTGATATTGATACACGCCCCCGGCGCAAGCACGCCTGACGCCTTCATGACGGGGTTCCACTGCGCCCAGCCATCCAGATCGCTGATCACTTCCCATACGACAGGCGCAGGGGCGCCAATTCCAATTTCAGTATGCAGCGTCTTCACGGCACGCACCCCAAATTTGCGCCTGAATATTGTCTGAAAATTTCATAATTCTTCGCGCGCACCGTAACGGCAGCGGTCCCGAACAACAACTGCCCGGACTGCTATTTCCCCACTGAAAGCGCATCGCGCCAGGTCCGCAATTGAAGCGCGCGCGCCGCCTTCAGTTCGATTGTACAGGCCGGTCCGGCGAACTCGGCCCTTTCCCGCGAGAACAGGACATAGGGCAGCCTGCAATCGTCGGACTGATATTTATCCCAAAGATCCTGGGTCAGCCGGAACTTTTCGCGCTGCTGGGGATCGAGACGCTTCTCAAGTGCCGCAACTTCCTTGCGAAGGAGCAAACTCCACAAAACGAATTCGCGCTCATCGCATTCGATTTTGTCGTCGCGATGCGGGTTTTCCGCCCTGGCTTTACAGGGTTCAGTCACCTTGCCGATACACACGCGCCCGCTGCGCCCGGCAGCGCGCTCCGTATTTACGCATTTTTGAAGTATGGCATTGGTTACGTTCGGATCGGCGCTGCTCGCGGGCTGCTGCCAATAGACATAGGCCAGCATCGCCAGAACAGGCACCGCCAGCGAAAACCCCCGGCACGTACAAAGCACAGATTTAGGCATGGTGATCTCTCACCTCGATTTGATGGCAACAGGTACCTGCCATGGATATATCGCGCACCAAGCCGATGCCGTGCATCAAAAATAGTTGACGCCCTAGACCAGCCATATTGCAGCAAGCCCGAGAAAGGAGAAAAATCCAACCACGTCCGTCACCGTTGTCACAAACACGCTGGACGCCACCGCCGGGTCGATATCCATTGCGTCGAGTGTCATCGGTACAAGTATGCCAAATAGACCGGCCACCACCATATTGATGACCATGGCGGCGGCAATGATCATTCCGAGTAGCTCATTCCCAAACCAGATATAGGCCACGCCGCCAACAATGACCGCGAACAGAAGACCGTTTAGAAGGCCCACCAGGGCCTCGCGCGAAATGACCCGCGAGGCATTGACCCGGCCGAGGTCGCGGGTCGCCAGGGCACGCACGGCAACCGTCATGGACTGTGTCCCAGCATTTCCGCCCATGGACGCCACGATGGGCATCAGCACCGCGAGCGCCACCATCTGATCGATGGTGGCGTCGAACAGGGAGATGACCCAGGAGGCGAGAACGGCTGTCGCGAGATTGACCAGCAACCAGACGAACCGGTTTCGCGTGGTGCGCAGTACGGTATCCGTTATTGATTCGTCACCAACGCCGCCGAGGCGGTGAATGTCTTCTTCGGCCTCCTCCTGCAGCACCTCCATGACGTCATCGACCGTGACGACACCAAGCATACGCCCATCGTCATCGACAACAGGCGCGGACATCAGGTCATAGCGCTCGAACTCCAGGGCAACTTCTTCCTGATCTTCCTCAACGGTGATCTGGTACAGATCCCGGTCGGTTATCTCATCAATGGTGATCGGGCGCTTGGCCCGCAGCAACCGGTCGAGCGGAACGCGGCCGATCAGGTGGTGAGCCGGATCGACAACCCAGATTTGCGTGAAGTCATTCGGCAGATCGTCTTCATCGCGCATATAGTCGATGACCTGCCCGACATCCCAGTAGGACGGGACGGAAATATAGTCCGTCTGCATAAGCCGCCCGGCGGAATCTTCGGGAAATTCGAGCGACCGCTGGAGGGCGATCCTCTCGCTTTTCGGAAGCTTTGCCAGAATATCGCTCTGCTCACTCTCCTCCAGGTCTTCCAGCAGATAGACCGCGTCATCGGAATCGAGTTCCCGGACCGCTTCGGCAACCTGCTCGTTGGGAAGAGCTTCCAGAACCTGGTCGCGAACCGGCTCCTCCAGCTCGCTCAGGGTGCCTGCATTGAAATCGTCGCCGAGGGCCTTGATAAGTCCCGCGCGCTGCTCATCGCGCAGCAATTCGATGAGGTCGGCAAGATCGGCGTCATGTATCCCGCCGGCAAGCGTGCGCACGTCCTCGCTCATGCCGTCCTCAAGGGCAAGCGTCACGGCACTCACGAACTCCGGCAACAATGAGCCTTCGCTGTCGCGCACCTGGATTTCTTCGGGCGCATCCTGCATCGTTGCTTCCCTTGTCAATTCATGCCGCTCTGCGTCTTGCGGACCCGCAAACGCTCTGTAAACACCCGACAACAGTCCACTCCGGCGAATGCGTCTGGCTAATCACCTGAGAGTGTGGCCGAATTAACTCTTGTTTTCTGTGATTCTCCAGACAAATATAGCAAAGTAGTTTTGCGTAACCCGGCCACCGGGGGGGTAAGTAATGCGTAGCTTGGTGGCTAGCCTGCCTGTCTGCGCGCTCATTCTAGCGAGCGCCACACCTGCATCAGCTAGCGATTGTCCGAATAACCCGAACGCTCTGGGCGTTTCGCGTGTCCTCGAAATCGACACATCTGCCGGTCCGCGCTTCGGAACGCTCCAATACAAGCAGACGCTTGATCTGGGTCCGAAGGAGGTCGTGCTGACCTTCGATGACGGACCGCATTACCAGAATACGAAACGTGTGCTCGCTGCCTTGTCACGGGAGTGTGTCAAGGCGACCTTCTTCACGGTGGGAACGATGGTGCAGAACAACTCCGAGGCGCTTCAGGCCATCGCCGATGAGGGGCATACCATTGGAGCGCATTCCTGGTCCCACCCGCGCAATCTGGCACGCATGTCGGCGGCGCGCTCCGTGACCCAGATTGAACGCGGCTTCCGCGCCATTGATGCGGCTGTCGATATTAAAATTGCGCCTTTCTTCCGGTTTCCCGGTCTGAATGACAGCAATGCGCTCAACGCCTATGCGGCAAAACGCGGCTATGCGGTTTTTTCAACCGATATCAGTTCCGATGACTGGCTGGGAATCGGCCCGCGCGCGATTGTCCGGCGAACGATGGCGCGGCTCCATCGCAAGCAGAGAGGTATCATTCTTTTTCACGACACCAAGGGTACGACAGCTGCCGCCCTTCCCGCGCTGCTGCGGGCGCTTAAAAGGGGCGGTTACAAGATCGTGCACATCGTTCCCAAGAACAGCTATGTGGAAGTGAAAGCGGCAAATACAGACAACGAACCAGGTGAAGAGTCCGCGATCGCCGCGCTCCCATTTTCTGCAAAAGGTCCGGGCAATACGAAAGTTCCGGCATCGGCCAGCCCCTAGAGGGTGTCCTGTCCCTATTTTATGAACAGTTCTGGGGAAGAGTGGTGCGGTCGAGAAGACTCGAACTTCCACGGGTGTTACCCCACAGCGACCTCAACGCTGCGCGTCTACCAATTCCGCCACGACCGCAATGCTCGATCCTGCTCTGGAGCGAGTCGCCGTCCCATGTAGCAAACCAGTACGCGGCGGGCAAGCCGCGCGCCAAATTGCCGGAACCTGCACACAGGTACGATTTTCCCAAGAGCGATCAGGTGTCGTCGCGATTGACTTTTCCGGTAATCTCGACCGCAATCCTGTCGCCCCTGACCACCACATCGCCCGTGGCGATAGGCGTATTATTGGCGAGTATCTGAACTTCTTCGTTTTCCAGCGTCGTCAACTCGATAACGGCCCCCCTGCCCATCTTGAGCAGATGATGGACCGGCATCACCGAGTTGCCGAGCACGACTGTGAGTTCTATTGGTACCTGGTTGATTGATGTCATTATGCGTCCTGGTTTCTTTCGCCTGCCTGTCTGGTATGAGGCTGGACCGACGCATTACGTTGAGAAGCCCAACCAGTTGAATGCTACTTTTCACGATTGAGGTTACCGGTTGGTAAAGGCGCACAAAATTCTCCAGACAAATTCACCCGCCAGGAGCGCCGGGAGCGCCGTCGAATGGCGCGCCAGCGACGCGCCTGTCGACTATCCCGAGGCTGTTGCGGAAATGGAACGCCGTGTTGCCGAGATCAAATCCGGGGACGCGTGCGAATGCGTCTGGCTTCTCGAACACCCGCCGACATATACCGCCGGAACCAGCGCCAGGCCCGAAGACCTGCTGATGCCGGAACGTTTTCCCGTCCATTCAACCGGACGCGGCGGGCAATATACGTATCACGGGCCTGGCCAGCGGATCGCTTATGTAATGCTGGACCTGAACAGGCGCGGCAAGGATGTTCGAAATTTCGTCTGCGCTCTTGAAGACTGGGTCATGGAAACCCTTTCGGTTTTCGGTGTCATCGGAGAGCGGCGCGAGGGCCGGGTCGGTGTCTGGGTCACGCGCGATGATCTTGGCCCCGGGCGCGAGGACAAGATTGCTGCCATTGGTGTGCGCGTCCGGCGGTGGGTCACGTTTCATGGCATCAGCGTGAATGTGAACCCCAACCTCGAACATTATTCCGGTATCGTTCCCTGCGGTGTAAGCGAACACGCAGTGACGAGCCTCGCGGACCTCGGCCGGAGTGTCACCATGGATGAGGTGGACAAGGCCCTTCGCGCCGGGTTCGAGGCGCGCTTCGGACCGGCTGGATAACGCGAACACTACACCGAAGGCTTTATGCGAAAGCCTGAAGACACCGGGCTGTTGTGGGGAATATACTCGACCATTCTGACGCTGGCGCCAGATGGTCCCTCTTCGCATAGCCGCAGCATTTCATTCACGGCCGCCTCCGGCCCTGAAAACACCGCTTGCACGGATCCATCGCGCCTGTTCCGTACCCAGCCATCCAACCCGAGATGACGCGCGGTTTGTACGGTCCATCCGCGATACCAGACACCCTGAACCCGCCCCTCTATGAGCACCTTAACGGCACGGCGTTCACCTGGCATTGAAATGGCTACTGCGCATATTGCCCCCGGATGGGTGCGCGCCACGCCAACCCTATTGCCCGCGCACCCTGTTGGTAACCATTCGGTCGTTCAGCTCACTAATGATCCTGCTTGCCGTGCCCGCAAATAAAAACGGAAACAGCGCATGCAGCAAGCAGCATATCGATCCGGTGAGCAGCCGCAGCGCAAATGACGCCGCCATGGCCAAATGCTGTAAATAGGTTTCGCCGACGGACTTCGGGTGGTCTGTGAACAATCTCATTGCCTTCGTTCCCTTCTGGTGAGGATAGGGAACATAGTAAAATATCGAGGGAATTTGTTTTCATTTTTTCTAATTATATACAATATATTAGTGTACTTTTCTTTCTTCAGAAGATTTATAGCAAATATTTACTATTTTTTTATTTTTCTTAGAAATTATCAAATCTCTCCGTTCTTAACGTGGATATCGAATCGACCGCACGCCGCCACGATAGGCCAGGCGCCGGTCGCCGATAACCCTGTCCGGCAGCCAGGAGCACATCTCCTCGATATAGGACGCCGGCAGACCGAACGCCCGCGCGCCCGGCAGAACAGCCGTCACCATATAACTCACACGCGCGCGGCCGGGGTAGATGCGCGTTCCGACATAGGTTATGGCGCTCGCGGCGCCGCCACAGGCCAGTTCGACCCGCACATGACGGCGCCGGTAGTTTCTCCAGCTCACCCCCTCATATCTGTCGAGCATATGAAAGTGGCCCGGCGTGCAGCGCCAGACAACTCCATGCACAACACTGCCTTCATGAGGCAGGATTGACGCCGAACCGCGCGTATTCACGTGAAAGCGCCAATCGCGGAGCTGGGCGGAGCCCACCGGCCGGGCCCCCGGGCAGCGCCGCTGCATCTGCCGCGCCGACATGTTCGATCCATAGGCAAAATAAAAGCGCATGGCCCCTCAACCCGGCTATACGAACGTCATGATCGTGGCGTCCACCGCGAGGCTGTCTCCGGTCCCGGCGAAAACTTCGGAAACGGTGCAGTCGCGCTCGGCGCGCAGAATATTTTCCATCTTCATGGCCTCAACCACGCAGAGCGCCTCGCCCGCCTTCACGCTCTGCCCCTCTTTCACATGGATGCTCACCACAAGACCCGGCATCGGACACAGCAGTTTCCTGGATGTGTCCGGCGGCTTCCTGACCGGCATCAGGGCAATCAGTTCCGCTTCGCGTTCCGTGTAGACATGTGCCGGCATCTGAATGCCGCGATAGGCCAGTGCGACGCCATTGAGAATGGGGCGAACCTGCACCGAGACTTCAACGCCGTTCAGGCTGCCGGACCATACGGGCGCACCGAACCACCAGTCGAATGTGACGGTTGTCCGCGCGCTTTCGGCGCCACCCTCATCGACAAGCGCGATCTCGATATCCTCGCCATATCCCCCGGAAAGCAAAACCTTCTGGAACTCCTCGCCAAGTTTTACAACCCGGCTCCGGGTGAATTGCACGTCGTCACCCCTCATTTGATCGGTAATCTCGCGCCGGCGCTGATTGCCGAGATGATCGATTGCCGCCGCGACCATTACCAGTGTATTGCGCTCTTCCTCGCTGGGCGCCCGGGAAGAAAACCCATCCGGGTATTCCTCCGCGATAAAGCCGGTGGTCAACGCCCCCTTTCGCCAGCGCGGATGCGACATGATCGCGGAGAGAAATGGAATATTGTGCCGGATGCCGTCGATATAAAAGGCGTCCAGAGCGCCGCTCATATGGTCGACCGCCGCATCCCGGTCCGGTCCGTGCGTAATCAGCTTGGCAATCATGGGGTCGTAATAGACCGAAATTTCTCCACCTTCCCTGACGCCGGTGTCATTGCGAATGGTCAGGCCCGACGTCACCCCTTCCGGAGGCGGCCTGTAAGAGGAAAGCCGCCCTGTAGAGGGCAGGAAACCGCGATAGGGGTCTTCCGCATACACCCGCGACTCAATAGCCCAACCATTGAGTTTGATATCACCCTGCGCAATCGCGAGTGTTTCGCCGGCCGCAACCCGGATCATCTGCTCCACAAGATCGATCCCCGTCACGAGTTCCGTCACCGGATGCTCAACCTGCAAACGCGTGTTCATTTCGAGAAAATAAAATTTCCGGTCCTTGTCGGCGATGAATTCGACGGTGCCCGCACTGGAATAATTGACGGCTTTCGCCAGGGCGACCGCCTGCTCTCCCATGTCCTTGCGGGTTTTGGCATCGAGGAAAGGGCTTGGCGCTTCTCAATAACTTTCTGGTTGCGGCGCTGTATGGAACATTCGCGCTCGCCCAGATAAATGATGTTTCCCTTGGTGTCGCCAAGCACCTGTATTTCGATATGGCGCGGATATTCGATAAACTTTTCAATGAATATCCTGTCGTCGCCAAAACTCGATTTGGCTTCCGATTTTGAAGAGGCAAAGCCTTCGGCCACTTCATCCGCCGAACGGGCGATCCGCATCCCCTTGCCGCCGCCTCCGGCCGAGGCCTTGATCATCACCGGATAGCCGATGCCGCCGGCAATCTTCAGCGCTTCTTTTGCGTTCTTGATGAGCCCCATATGGCCCGGCACCGTATTGACCCCGGCGTCAGCGGCAAATTTTTTTGACTCGATCTTGTCGCCCATCACCTTGATGGCTTTGATGCCGGGGCCGATGAAGACGATGCCGGCCTTTTCCAGCGCCTTTGCGAAAGCGGCGTTTTCCGACAGGAAGCCGTAGCCCGGATGGACCGCCTGCGCGCCTGTCTGTCTCGCGGCGGCGACTATCTTTTCAATGACCAGATAAGACTCCGCGGCTGCCGGAGGCCCGATAAGAACAGCCT
>QIGN01000109.1 GCA_003228955.1 Hyphomicrobiales bacterium | reverse complement strand
TGACTGCCGCGCTTCTCCCAGTCGTGGACCTGAACCGATCCACCAAAATGCGCCGCCAGCGCTTCGGCGCGCGAGCCGGTCCGGTTCGCCAGCCGGATTTCGCCAAATCCCCGGGAGATGAGGGCATAGACAACCGCGCGCGCCGCGCCGCCGGCCCCAAGGACGAGCGCGGAAGATTTCGCATCATCCCACCCCGGCGCACCCTCGTCCAGATTGGCCAGGAACCCGTAGGCGTCGGTGTTCGAGGCGTGGAGTTTCTTCCCTTCTATCCACAGCGTATTCGCGGCCCCGATGGCCCGCGCCGCGTCATCCGCCCGGTCCGCCGCCGCGAGCGCGGCTTCCTTGTGCGGCACGGTCACATTCGCGCCGGCAAACCCGCGCGCTTCGAGCTGAAGGAGAAAATCCGTCAGATCGTCCGGCGCCACGGCTTGCCTCATATAGGCGCCGTCAATGCCGTATTGCTCAAGCCAATGGCCGTGAATGAGCGGCGAGCGCGAATGCCCGACCGGCCAGCCGATAACGCATGCCCTGAGGGTCATCGCTTCGGCCCGGCTTCGCGCCGTAACTGCGCCAGCAGCGCCAGCAGGGGCAAACCGAGGATCGAGAAATAGTCCCCCCTGATCTCCTCGAAGAGATGCACCCCCAGCCCCTCGAACTGATACGCGCCCACCGACTGCAACACGCGCTCGCCCGCGGCCGCCAGATATCTGCCGATGAATTCGGGGGTCAGCGCCCGCATGGAAAGATCGACCGTCTCGACATATCCCCAATTAACATCGCCCTCGCGCGCCAGCGCCACGGCGCTGTGCAGCTGGTGGGTCCGGCCCTGAAGCGCCAGCAGCGTGCGGCGGGCTTCTTCCATGTTGCCGGGTTTTTCAAACAGCTCATCACCGCAGGCAAGCACCTGGTCCGCGCCGATTACCAGCGCGCCGGGATGCCGCTCGGAGACCGTCTCGGCTTTTGCCCGCGCCAGTACATCGGCGACATCGGACAGGTTTGTGCCTTCGGCGCGGGTGATCACCTTGCGGATTGCAGCTTCATCAATGCCGGCGGGATCGGTTTCAAAGGTGAGGCCGGCCGCTTCGAGCAGCGCGGCCCGGCTGGCGCTTCCCGATCCCAGGACGAGCGGCGATGGTATTCTTTCGAACATCTTCTAACCCGTGTCTTTCACCGCGCCGGCAGGCTGTCCATGATACTGCTTCAGTATGGCGGCCGCGGTTTCTTCCACCGAACGGCGCGTGACATCGATGATCGGCCACCCGTTGCGGCTGCACAGGCGGCGGGTAAAGGTGATCTCTTCTTCAATCAGATCACGGTCCACATATTCATTCAGATCCCGGTCGGCGAGCGACAGCACGCGGTTGCGGCGCACCTGGGCAATCCGGTCGGCGCTGGCGATCAGCCCGACGACAAACACGCCCTTCGCCTTTTCCAGTTGCGGCGGCAGGGGCAGGGCCGGAATGAGCGGCACATTGGTGGTCTTGAAACCACGCTGGGCGAGATAAATGCTGGTCGGGGTTTTTGACGTCCGGGAGATGCCGACGATCACGATATCCGCATCGCCGAGATCGTCGGGCAGACGCCCGTCGTCATGGGCCATGGTGAAGTTCAGTGCGTCGATGCGGTCGAAGTATTCCGCGTCGAGAACATGCTGGCCGCCAATCGTCGGCGTGGAGGGCGCGCCAAGATAGGACTCAAAGACTTTCATGATGGTCGCCAGCACCGGGACGCAGGGCACGTTGAGCGACGCGCAATAATCTTCCAGCGTCCTGGCGAGTTCGGGGTTCACAAGCGTGTAGAGAACTATGCCGGGCGCGGCCTCGATCTCCGGCAGAACACGGTCCAGCTGGCGCTTGTTGCGAACCAGGGAATGAACATGCTCGATGCTCTTGATCTGGGAGTATTGCACGATCGCCGCCTTGGCGATCGCGCTCAGTGTTTCTCCGGTGGCATCCGAGATCAGATGCAGGTGGAAAAACTTTGGTAAACCCTTTGCCACCCGTTGGAAACTCCGTCGATAAGTTCTGCCGCAAGCGGCATCATCCATGATTGCGGCCGCGCTGTCCCGCCTTCTCCACCAAACGGTCCACAGCCGTGACGCCGTGGATGACGGTTTTCCAAGTTCCCCACAAGGCATTTTACAAATATTTTATGCAGGTTTTGTCCATGCTGTTTCAACAGGCGCCGCCGGCATCCCCGAAGCCTGGAAGCGATCCTGAACCCGCGTTACATTTCACGATATGGTCCGCTTGCCACATCGCGAACCCGATATGCGAATATCACAGTGGCGGAGAAGGCCGGTTTGTGAGTTTCATGTGGAGAGACTGGTGTGTAAAAACAATATCCGATATCCACACTAAAGAAAAATATACTGAAAAGAAGAATCTAGAATCCTTATTGTATTATTAGGCGGGGGAACACGCCATTCAGTCGTCAACCGAAACTCCGGTACTCCTTCGCGCGCTGTCCGGAGAAACCTGCAATCCTCCGCCCGTTTGGCTGATGCGCCAGGCTGGCAGATATCTGCCCGAGTATCGTGAGATTCGGGCGGGTGCGGGCTCGTTTCTCGATCTCTGTTATAATCCTGAACTTGCGGCGCGGGTGACGCTTCAGCCGATAGACCGCTTCGGTTTCGATGCCGCAATATTGTTCTCGGATATTCTTGTGGTGCCTCATGCGCTGGGCCAGAAGGTTGACTTCATCCAGAATGAAGGGCCGGTTCTGGAACCGCTCGGCGATGGCGATGCGATCCGCGCGCTGTCCCGGGACAGATTTCTGGAACATCTGGCGCCGGTGTTTGAAACCGTCCGCCAGGTGCGGGCGGGTCTTGAGAGCAAAGTGGCGCTGATCGGATTTTGCGGTGCGCCCTGGACGGTCGCCACCTATATGATTGGCGGCCGGGGCAGCCCGGATCAGGCGGCGGCGCGCGGGTTGGCCTACCGCGACCCCGAGGCCTTTCAGGTGCTGACCGATCTGCTGGTTGAGGTCTCGGTCGAATATCTTTGCGCCCAGGTGGCGGCCGGCGCGCAGGTCTTGCAGATATTCGACAGCTGGGCCGGAAATCTCCCCGATGGCGAGTTTGAGCGCTGGTGCGTTGAACCGGTTCGCGCCATCGTATCGGGTATTCGCGCGAAGGGCGTGGATGCGCCGGTCATCGGATTTCCCCGGGGGAGCGGCCCGGCCTACGCGGGCTATGCCGCGAAGACGGGCGTAAACGGGTTAAGCTGTGATACCTCTCTGCCGCTCGATTTTATCGCCCGCGAACTCCAGCGCGATGTCACGGTGCAGGGGAATCTCGATCCCTTGCTGCTGGTCAATGGCGGCGACGCCCTGACCCGCCGGGTGGATGAGATACTGGCGGTGCTGGGAGAGGGTCCCTTCATCTTCAATCTCGGTCACGGCATCGTGCCGCAAACGCCGCCCGAACATGTCGCGGATCTGATCGCGCAGGTTCGCCGGTGAGCTATCTCATCCTCAAATCCCTGCACATCATGGCGGTCATCGCCTGGATGGCCGGGTTGTTCTATTTGCCGCGGCTCTATGTTTATCACGCCGATGCAAAACCCGGCTCCGAGCTGTCGGAAACCTTCAAGGTGATGGAGCGGCGGTTGCTCAAGGCCATCATGACGCCGGCGATGCTGGCAAGCTGGGGGCTGGGGTTATGGCTCGGATTTGCGAGCGGGGCGGCCGATCTGTCCGCCGGCTACTGGTTTCACGCCAAACTTTTTTGCGTGGCGCTGCTCACCGCATTTCATATCGCGCTGGCGAAGTGGCGCAGGGATTTCGACAGCGGCGCAAATGTGCATTCCGCGCGCTTCTACCGGATCATCAACGAAGTGCCGACGCTTCTCATGGCTGTCATTGTGCTGCTGGTAATCGTACGGCCGTTCTAGAGCCTTTAAATTCTCCGGCAACTCTGGTATAACGTGAGTCGAGATGTAGTCTTTTGGTGACCAGTTCGGACACCCCACCTAATCAGCAGCGCGAAATACTCCCCAAGCCTCCGTCCGCGGCGCAAGCTGCGTCCATCCGCAACAACCTGGCAGGCAACGAGATATTTGCGATAGGCATGGCGAGTAGTGCCGCGCTGCAGCGCTTCCAATTCTCATGGCAGGTCAGTTCGGAGTACCCGAATGAAGGAAATGAAGTTACAGGAACTCAAGGTAAAATCTCCCACGGAGCTGTTGAGCTTCGCCGAGGAGGTCGAGGTGGAGAATGCCAGCACCCTGCGCAAGCAGGAGCTGATGTTCGCCATATTGAAGCAGCTCGCGGAGCGCGACGTCGATATTACCGGCATCGGTGTTGTCGAGGTTCTGCAGGACGGATTCGGTTTCCTGCGATCCCCGGAATCCAACTACCTTGCCGGACCGGATGATATTTATGTAAGCCCGAGCCAGATACGGCGCTTTGCCCTGCGCACCGGCGATACGGTCGAGGGGCAGATTCGCAGCCCCAAGGACGGTGAGCGCTATTTTGCGCTGCTCAAGGTCAATCAGATCAATTTCGACGATCCGGAGAAAATCCGCCACAAGGTCAATTTCGATAATCTGACGCCGCTTTATCCCGACCAGTGGATGGAGATGGAAGTGGAGGGTCCGGATGTCAAGGACACGAGCGGGCGCGTCATCGATATCGTGGCGCCGATCGGCAAGGGTCAGCGCGGACTGATCGTATCGCCGCCGCGGACGGGCAAGACGATGATCCTCCAGAACATCGCCCATTCGATTTCCGGCAATCATCCCGAATGTTTTCTGATTGTGCTGCTGATCGACGAGCGTCCCGAAGAAGTCACCGACATGCAGCGCTCGGTGAAGGGCGAAGTAATTTCCTCCACTTTCGATGAACCGGCCACGCGCCATGTCCAGGTTGCGGAAATGGTCATCGAGAAAGCCAAGCGGCTTGTTGAGCACAAACGCGATGTGGTGATTCTGCTGGATTCGATTACCCGTCTGGGCCGCGCCTACAACACGGTCGTGCCCTCGTCGGGCAAGGTTCTGACCGGCGGCGTGGACGCCAATGCGCTGCAACGGCCGAAGCGCTTCTTCGGCGCCGCGCGTAACATCGAGGAGGGCGGATCGCTGACCATCATCGCCACCGGCCTCATCGATACGGGCAGCCGGATGGACGAGGTGATTTTCGAGGAGTTCAAGGGCACGGGCAATTCGGAGATCGTGCTGGACCGCAAGATTGCCGACAAGCGCGTCTTCCCGGCCATCGACATTGCCAAGTCAGGTACGCGCAAGGAGGAGTTGCTGGTGGCCCCCGACCAGCTCAAGAAAATGTATATTCTGCGGCGTATCCTGAACCCCATGGGACCCAATGACGGGATCGAATTCCTGCTCGACAAACTCAAGCAGACCAAGAACAACGCCGAGTTCTTCGATTCGATGCAGACCTAGGAAAATTCCTAACCAGTTGATATTGCAGGCTTAAACCCAAAGTAAATTGCGTCAGCCCGCCGGGCGGGCTGAGACATGGGCTATGACCGCAGCCACCGAAACCAGCACGATTTTCGCCCTTTCCAGCGGACGTGGACGCGCGGGCGTCGCGGTGATCCGTATCTCCGGCCCGGGCGCGCGGGCCGCACTGGAGGCCCTCGCGGGGGCCGCGCCCGAGCCGCGCCGGGTGGCCCGCCGCCGCCTCGTCGATCCTGCAACGGATGAGTTGCTGGACAGTGCGCTGGTGCTGTTCCTCGCCGCGCCGGCGAGCTTCACCGGCGAGGACATTGCGGAGTTGCACGTCCATGGCGGGCCGGCGGTTCTGGATGGCGTCCTCTCCGCGCTGGGCCGCATGGACGGCCTGCGCATGGCGCGGCCGGGAGAGTTCGCGCGCCGGGCGTTCGCGAACAACAAGCTCGATCTCACCCAGGCCGAGGGCCTTGCCGATCTGATCGAGGCGGAAACGCAGGCCCAGCGGCGTCAGGCGTTGCGTCAGAGCGGTGGCAGTCTGCGCGCCGCGTGCGATGAGTGGCGCGCGCAGGTCATTCACGCCGCATCGCTCGTTGAGGCGGCGCTCGATTTTTCCGACGAAGCCGATGTTCCGGACCTGATCGAGGGGCGGGCGCGGCCCGTGGCCGAGGCGCTTCACGCATCGCTCATCCGCCATCTCGACGATGGCCGCCGGGGCGAGCGGTTGCGCGAGGGGTTGCAGGTTGTGCTCGCCGGCGCGCCCAATGCGGGCAAGTCCAGCCTGCTCAACGCGCTCAGCCAGCGTGACGCCGCCATTGTCTCGCAACTGCCCGGCACAACCCGCGACGCGATTGAAGTCCATCTCGATCTGGCAGGCTATCCGGTGACGCTCATCGACACCGCCGGGCTGCGCGAGGCGGGCGGCGAGGTAGAGCGCGAGGGCATAAGGCGGACCCTGCAACGCGCGGTCGAGGCGGATCTGATTGTCTGGCTGGTCGACGGAGTCGCCCCGCAATGGGAGCCGCCTGAAGAGCTGATCGCCGGCGAACACGCCATCCTAACTGTTTTCAACAAGGCGGATTTGGCCGCGCCGGATGAGACAAGCGATGCAATTGCGATCTCGGCAAAGACCGGCGAGGGGCTGGACGCCCTGATCGATGCTCTGACCGCGCGCGCCGCGGGGCTGATGGAGGCCGGGGAACCCGCGCTCGTCACCCGCGCGCGCCAGCGCCGGGAGCTCGAGGCCGCCCGCGACGCGCTCAAGGCGTTTCTCGGCGGTGCGCCGCTGGAGCTTGAGCTGCGGGCGGAGGATCTGCGTGTGGCGGCGCGGGCGCTGGGACGCGTCACGGGGCGCGTCGATGTGGAAGACGTGCTGGACCGGATTTTCGGCGATTTCTGCATCGGCAAATAATGTTTCACGTGAAACCTGTTTAATCCCGGTTTCCCGGATTGTTTTGACCAACAACCCCATACCGGCTAGATCGCACCCATGAAGTCTTTCGATGTCATTGTGATTGGCGGCGGCCATGCGGGCTGCGAGGCGGCGGCGGCGGCGGCGCGCATGGGCGCCGAGACCGCGCTTGTGACCCACAAATTCGCCACCGTCGGCGAGATGTCCTGCAACCCGGCCATCGGCGGTCTCGGCAAGGGCCATCTGGTGCGTGAGATCGACGCGCTGGACGGGTTGATGGGCCGGGTAACGGACGCGGCGGGGATTCAGTTCCGCGTGCTCAACCGCTCAAAGGGTCCCGCCGTTCAGGGCCCGCGCGCCCAGGCGGACCGAAAGCTCTATCGCGAGGCCATGCAGCGTGAAATCGGGGCATTGCCAAAGCTGAAGGTGATCGAGGCGGCGGTTGACGATCTGATCGTTGAACAGGGCATTGCGTACGGTGTGGTCACTGAAGGTGGCGATGAGATTCGCGCTGGCGCGGTGGTGCTGACTACCGGAACCTTCCTGAACGGCCTCATTCATATCGGCGCGAAGACAATTCCCGCCGGGCGTATCGGCGAGGAACCGGCGCGGGGCCTCTCTTCGCGCCTCTACGCTCTCGGCCTCGCCATGGGCCGCCTGAAAACCGGCACGCCGCCGCGCCTCGACGGCAGGACCATTTGCCGGGAGGGTCTGAAGGAACAGCCGGGCGATGACCCGGCGGTGCCGTTTTCGTTCCTGACGGAGCGTATATCCCTGCGCCAGGTACCGTGCCACATCACCTTCACCAATGCGCAAACCCACGCCGTTATTGAGGAAAACCTCGACGACGCGCCAGTTTATTCCGGCCAGATCGATAGCGTCGGCCCGCGCTATTGCCCCTCCATCGAGGACAAGGTCGTGCGCTTCGCCGAGCGCGAAGCGCATCAGATTTTTCTTGAGCCCGAGGGCCTGGACGATGACACGGTGTATCCCAACGGGATTTCCACGTCGCTTCCCGAAGAGGTCCAGCGGGCGTTTCTGAAAACCATTCCCGGGCTGGAGCGCGCGAAGATCATCCGGCCCGGTTACGCCATCGAATATGACACCGTGGACCCGCGCGAGCTGGATCCTTCGCTTGAAGTCAAAAAACTGCGCGGTCTGTTTCTCGCCGGTCAGATCAACGGAACCACCGGCTATGAGGAGGCGGCGGGACAGGGGCTGATCGCCGGGATCAACGCCGTGCTTTCGGTGTCGGGCGGGAACAAAAGTTTCACGGTTTCGCGCGCGGATGGCTATCTCGGCGTCATGATCGATGATCTGGTGACGCGCGGCGTTTCGGAACCCTACCGCATGTTCACTTCGCGCGCGGAATACCGCCTGAAGCTGCGCGCCGACAATGCGGATCAGCGCCTGACGCCCCTTGGAGAGCAGATCGGCTGCGTGGGGCCGCGGCGCGCCGCGCACCATGCGCAAAAGGCCGCCGCGCTGGACGAAGCGCGCCGAAGGCTCGAATCCCTCTCCCTGACCCCCAATGAAGCGGCGCGGGCGGGTTTCAGTGTCAACAGGGACGGAAAACGGCGCAGCGCGTTTGAGCTCTTGTCCTATCCGGAAATCGATCTCGCCGTGCTTGCCCGCGTCTGGCCGGACCTTGCGGCCATTCCTGGTCCCATCGGCGCGCAAATCGAAACCGACGCGCGCTACGCGGTCTATCTGCGCCGCCAGGACGCGGACATTGCCGCCTTCCGCAGGGACGAGGCGGCCGCGATCCCGCGCGAATTCGACTATGAACGCATTTCCGGCCTGTCCGGCGAAGTGCGCCAGAAACTCCTTGCCCACCGGCCGGCGACGCTGGGACAGGCCTCGCGGATCGACGGCATTACGCCGGCGGCGCTGATGCTGCTGGCGGCGCATGTGAAGAAAGCGCCCGGGCGCAAAACCGCCTGATCCTCCCGTGCCGGCCCAAATACACCCCATCGACACGCCTGAGCGCTTCGCCGCGCGCTTCGATGTTTCACGTGAAACCATCGAGCGGCTGAAAATCTACGAGGCGCTGCTGAAACATTGGCAAAAGGGGACAAATCTGGTCGCGCCAAAGACGCTTGAACACATCTGGCACCGCCACTTTGCCGACAGCGCGCAGCTTCTGGCCCTTGCGCCCGGTGCGGCCACCTGGCTCGATCTGGGCGCGGGCGCCGGGTTCCCCGGATTGGTTGTTGCGATTTGCCTGGCGAATCGGGAAGATGTCCACGTGCATATAGTCGAGAGCAATGCGCGAAAATGCGCTTTCTGCCACGAAGTTGTGCGTGAAACGGGGTGTTCTGTGGAAATACATGAAGCGCGTATTGAAAGCCTTGGCGCGGGCGATAAATTGATCGAGGCGGATATCGTGACCGCGCGCGCCCTGGCGCCGCTCGATCGGTTGTTTGATCTGGCGCTTCCGTTCTTCGGTGCGGACACCATGGGCCTGTTCCTCAAGGGACGGCGGGCGGGCAGTGAGTTGGCGGGCGCGAAAAAGCGATGGGATTGCGAAGCGCAACTGCATCCCAGCGCAACCGACAATGAGGCTCGTATCGTTCAGATCGCGGGATTGCGGCGGAGGAAAACGGGACATGTGGAGGCGACAGATGAGTAACTCCGGCGGAGCACCCAGAGTTCTGGCCCTGGCCAACCAGAAGGGCGGCGTCGGCAAGACGACCACGGCGATCAATCTCGGCACCGCGCTGGCGACCGTTGGCGAGCAGGTGCTGATTGTCGATCTCGACCCCCAGGGCAATGCCAGCACCGGGCTCGGCATCCCCAATACCCCCGAGGCGCGAACTCCCTCGACATTGGAGGTGCTGACCGGCGAGGCGACAATAGAGCAGGCGCGTCTAACCACGGATATCGAGCGCCTTTCCATCGTGCCGGGCCATATCGATCTGATGCTGGTGGAGCGAGACGCGGCCAGCAACAGGCACCGGAACTACGGATTGCGCGACGCTCTCAAGGCCCACAGCGCGGCCCTGGCGGCGAATGACGGGGGTGGCGCCCCGAGCTATGTCCTGATCGATTGCCCGCCCTCGCTCAATGTGCTCACCCTCAACGCGCTGGCCGCGGCCGATGCTGTCATCGTGCCCCTGCAATGCGAGTTCTTCGCGCTGGAGGGCCTGGGATTGCTGGTGGACACCATCGAGGAAGCGCGCAAAAACCTCAATCCGAACCTCATCATTCAGGGTGTAATCCTGACCATGCATGACGGGCGGCAGGTGCTGACCCAGCAGGTCGAGGAAGATGTGCGCGCGTTTCTCGGCAAGAAGGTCTATGCCAACACCATCCCCCGTAACGTGCGTATTTCCGAAGCCCCGTCCCACGGGCTGCCGGCCATTGTCTATGACCTGGAGTGCCGGGGCAGCCAGGCCTATATCGAGGTCGCCAAGGAACTGATCCGCCGCGAGCGCGGGCTGGCGGCGGCTTGATTTTTCACGTGCTTCTTATCGGAAAACCGGTTTCCACTTTTCCGGAAGCACTTTAGGGAGCAAACCCATGGCGGCACAGAAGCGGCGGCTCGGGCGCGGACTGGCGAGCCTGATCAATGAGTCGGCGGATGTCGCGGCCGCCACCGGCCTGGAGGGGATGCGCACCGTCGCCATCGAGGCGCTGAAAGCCAGTCCTCTCAATCCACGCGCCAGTTTCGAGCCGCGCGAGCTGAAAGAGCTGGCCGAGTCGATCAGGGCGCGCGGGCTGGTCCAGCCCATTGTCGTGCGGCCGGCGAGCGGGCCCGGCGGCGGCTACGAGATCATTGCGGGCGAGCGCCGCTGGCGCGCGGCGCAGGAGGCGGCGCTGCATGACGTGCCCGTCATTGTGCGCGATCTCACCGACCAGCAGGCGCTGGAGATCGCCATTATCGAAAATGTCCAGCGCACGGACCTGAACGCGGTCGAGGAAGCCGCCGGATACCGTCAGCTGATCGACGCCTATAAATATACGCAGGAAGATCTGGCGGGGATTGTCGGCAAGAGCCGCAGCCATCTCACCAACACGTTGCGGCTTCTGAAGCTGCCTTCGGGCGTCCAGGATCTCATTCGTGCGGGTGCCCTGAGCGCGGGCCATGCGCGGGCGCTTGTAGGTCTCGAGGATGCCGAACGCCTGGCGCGGGATATCGTCAAACGGGCGATGAGCGTGCGCGACGTTGAGGCGCTGATCCAGCGGCGCGGCAAGTCCAAGACAGCCGGCGCCGCGCGCCGGAATTCCGGCGACGCGGATGTGCGTGCGGCGGAGCGCCAGCTCCGCGACGCGCTGGGCCTCGCGGTCAGCATCGTCACGGGCAGGGGTGAGAAGGGCGAATTGCGTATTGCCTATTCAACCCTCGAACAACTCGACGATGTGCGCCGCCGCCTTCTGAAGACGCCATTAAAACGCAAGTAATAACAATGGGTTGAAGGTTATTTCCGGCCAAGAACGATGAGCAGCCTTTCGGTCAGCGCCGTGTCGAGGACAGGTGTCCGCCGGGTTGCCCGCGTGGCGTCCTGAACGAGCGTCAGCGCGCGCGCCGCCGCCCTGCCACTCCACTTGCGCGCCTGCGCCAGCAATGCGTCGCGCTGCTTGAAATGAACCGGCGGCCTGAATTTGGCGATTGCCCTGGACGCGGACTCGCCCGCTTCGATGGCGGCGCACAGGCGGTGCAGGCGTTGAAAATGCCGCCCCAGAGCGGACAGCGCCACTTGCGTGCCCTGGCCGCTGGCGACAAGCGCGTCGAGATGGCGCAGCGCGTCGCGCATACGCCCCTCGGCCGTCGCGGCGGCAAGCGCATCGACCCTGCCGGCGCCCAGGTCGCCAACTACCGCATCGATATCCGCGATACCGATTTCACCGCCGGTCCCGGCATAGGTAGCCAGCTTGGCGCACTCCGGCCGCGCGGTTCCCAGATCGTCTCCAAGGCGGTTTGCGAGATAGCTGCGCGCTTCGCGGGAGATGCTCACATTGTTTGCGTTCAGTTCGGCGTCGATCAGCGGCCCCATGTCCCGCGCCGCGTCACTATAGCAGGGAAGCGCGGCCGCCAGCTTCCCGGCCTCGAAGATTTTCCGCAATTTCGAGGAGGGCCGCAGATTGCCCGCCTCGACGATGAGGGTGGCGGCCAGGGGCCCCGAAATCAGCTCCTCGACGGCTTCCGGTTTCAGACGCTGCGGTGCGCGGACGAGGACAATGCGCCGTTCGGTGAACATGGAGCGGGTTTGCAGCTCAATCGCCAGACGGCCCGGATCCTGCGCCAGATCATTGTCATCGAACCGGATGATCTCCGCTTCACCCTTTTCCTGGCCGGCGATATTCCGCGCCAGTTCGCGCGCCCGCTCCGCAACCAGCGAGGCCTCGGGGCCATAGAGAAGCGCGGCGGAAATTTTCCTGTCGGGGGAGCGTATAAAGGACGCGGACCTTGCGGCCTTGTAGGCGACCATCGGCTTTAATCCAGGTCCTGGAAACGGTTCAGGCGGTACTTGAAAGAAACGCGGCGAGACGTGTTCTGATGCCGTCGGCGACAACGCGCGCGGCGCGGTTTTCCGCGTCGATGCGGGCGCGTATATTCGAAAAGATCGGATTGAACCGGTCGAACGCGGCCCGGCCCACGCTCCGGCCCTTGAGCACCACCTGATTGTCAACGAGGCGGATCAGTTTGAACTGGGCGTCGAGATTGTAAAGCTGGCTTTGAATTTCGCCGGTCCGGTTCACCAGCGTGTCCGAAACACCTTCCCTGACCGAGATATCGAGGCGGTAGAGCGCCGCGGCCTGTCCGCCGCCGCCGGTTGAGCTGAATATCAGTTCATTGCGCACGCGCTGCCCGACCCGGCCCGGAATTTCGGTAACTTTGAGACCGGACATCACGTCCTTGAGGCGGGCCCCGCTCCGGGTGGTGCCATAAAGCGGCGCGCAGGCGGTCAGGGCCGGAGCCGCAAGCAGGGCGGAGCCGATCAGCGCCAGGACACGGCGGCGACTGTGCGGCCGGTTCACTTTTCCCCCGTCATACGACGACATTGACTATCCTCTGCGGAACAACAATCACTTTTTTGATGTCCCGTCCCTCGATGGCGCGCAAAACATTTTCCAGCTTCAGCGCGGCTGCTTCAATATCCTCTTTCGCGGCGTCCCGCGCAATAGTCAATTCATCGCGGCGTTTACCGTTGACCTGAACGGCGATGGTGACCGTATCCTCGATCAGCAGCGCCGGATCCGCCTGCCGCCACGGCGTTTCGGTCAAAAGCCGGTTCTGGCCGAGCATCAACCAGCATTCTTCTCCTAAATGCGGCATCATTGAGCCGAACGTCTGAATGGCGATCTCGCAGGCCTCGCGTGCCGCCCACTTCATGGTGTCGTCATCGGCAAAATCCGGATTTTCAATGACGGTTTCGACGACTTTTGTAAATTCGTGGACCTGCGCGACGGCGACATTGAATTTGAGCGATTCAATCGCATCGCCGACGCTCTGCAATCGCCGGTGCGAAACTCCCCGTAATCGCGTGGCGGCCTCGCTCAGTTCGCCGGGCATTTCCGCGCCAACGGGGGCAATCCAGCCGCGCGCCCTGTCCATCAGACGCCACATCCGCTGCACGAACCGCCAGGCGCCCTCGACGCCGGCATCGGTCCATTGCACGTCGCGCTCGGGCGGCGAATCGGACAGCATGAACCAGCGGATAGTGTCGGCGCCGAAATGACCGATGATGTCCTCGGGGTCCACCGTATTGTGTTTCGATTTGGACATCTTCTCGACCGGGCCGATGATGACCGGCGCGCCCGTTCCGGCATGGGTCGCGCGCCGTGCGCCGCCCTCGCCCTCCAGGCGAATGTCGGACGGCGTGACCCAGCTCCCGTCCTCAAGCTTGTAGGTTTCGTGGTTGACCATGCCTTGCGTGAACAGCCCGTCAAAGGGCTCGCTCAGCCCCGCGTGGCCGGTCTGCTTCATGGCGCGGGTGAAGAAGCGCGAATACAGCAGATGCAAAATCGCATGTTCGATGCCGCCGATATACTGATCGACCGGCAGCCAGTAGCCGGCGGCCTCCCGCACCACCGGAACATCCGCGCGCGGCGAACAGAAACGCGCAAAGTACCAGGACGAATCCACGAAGGTGTCGAAGGTGTCGGTTTCGCGCCGCGCATCCTTGCCGCAGGCCGGGCAGGCGGCGTCTTTCCAGGTGGCGTGCCGGTCCAGCGGATTGCCGGGTTTGTCGAAGGTGACGTCTTCGGGAAGCGTCACGGGCAACTGGGATTCAGGCACCGGTACAACACCGCAATCCCCGCAATGAATGACCGGGATCGGACAGCCCCAGTAGCGCTGGCGCGAAATGCCCCAGTCGCGCAGACGGTAATTTGTTTTCCGGGTCCCCTTGCCCCGGTCCTCATAGCGTTTTGCGATTTCCTGCTTGGCGGCCTCAACGGTCAGCCCGTTGAGAAAGTCCGAATTGATGAGCGCTCCCTCGCCATCATAGATTTCGGGACGATCCGCATATCCGGCGACAAAATCTTCCAGCGCGGCGCCCTGCAAATCCGCCGGCGCGACGACGGGTATGATGTCGAGCCCGAGCGACTTGCAGAAATCGAAGTCGCGCTGGTCATGGCCGGGGCAGCCGAAAATGGCGCCGGTGCCATATCCCATGAGCACGAAATTGGCGGCGAACACCGGGACGGTTTTGCCTTCGATGAAGGGATGCGCCACGCGCAAGCCCAGCTCGTGGCCGGTTTTTTCCGCCTTCTCCAGCGCTTCAGCGGTGGTGCCGGCGCGCCGGCATTCCTCGATATAGGTTGCAAGAGCTTCATTCGACTTCGCCGCTTCCACCGCCAGGGGGTGGTCGATGGAGACGGCGCAAAAGGTCATGCCGAATATCGTGTCGTGACGGGTTGAAAAGACCTCAAGCTCCCCCGCCGGGCCGCCCCCGGCATCCACCACATCCAGTTTGAACTGGAGGCCCTCGGATTTGCCGATCCAGTTGCGCTGCATGAGGCGGACCTTTTCAGGCCAGCGCTCCAGAGTGTCCAGGTCCTGAAGAAGTTCCTCCGCCATATCGGATATCTTGAAAAACCACTGGGTCAGCTCGCGCTGCTCGACTTCCGCCCCCGAGCGCCAGCCCTTGCCGTCGATGACCTGCTCATTTGCCAGTACGGTGTTGTCCACCGGGTCCCAGTTCACCTTCGCGCTGCGGCGCGATACCAGCCCGGCGTCGAGAAAATCCAGGAACAGTTTTTGTTCCTGCGCGTAATATTCCGGGTCGCAGGTGGCCAGCTCCCGGCTCCAGTCGAGTGACAGGCCGAGCGCCTTGAGCTGGGTGCGCATGGCGTCGATATTGGCGTAGGTCCACTCCCTGGGGTGGACGCCGCGCGCCATCGCCGCATTCTCCGCCGGCATCCCGAACGCATCCCAGCCCATCGGATGCAGGACATTGAATCCGCGCGCGCGTTTGTAGCGCGCGACAACATCGCCCATGGTGTAGTTGCGCACATGGCCCATATGGATGCGTCCCGACGGGTAGGGGAACATCTCCAGCACGTAATATTTTGGCCCGTCCGCCTCTTCGCGCGTGACGAACAGTTCCTTCTCGTCCCAGATTTTCTGCCAATGGGATTCGCGATCCCGCGCGTTGTAACGCGATTGCGCCATGTTGCGTCCTGACCCTGGTCTTGCGGGCTCTCCCGCGCAGCGTTTGTGGGCAATAAGAGAGTGCCGGTCAAGCCGCGCGCGCGCACTTGCGCGCAATGGCCAGAGGCGTATGTTGCGCGTCATCCACCATGAGCGGATCCGTCCCATGAACAATGACCCCAGTTCAGCTCCACCGACCGCCGCGCGCGCGCGCATCGAAACCGTTGAAGCAGAGATAACGGCGGCAGCGGAACGCGCCGGGCGCGACCCGGCCCGGGTCAAGCTGATTGCCGTTTCGAAAACCTTTGACGCAGCGCAAATCGAGCCGGTCATCGGCGCGGGACAATTTCGCTTCGGCGAAAACCGGGTCCAGGAATCGCTCGCCAAATGGCCCGGGCTCAAGGCGCGTCACACGGACATTGAATTGCATCTGATTGGCCCGCTCCAGTCCAACAAGGCTCGCGACGCGGTCGCGCTGTTCGATGTCATTCACACCATCGACCGCCCGAAGATCGCCGCCGCCATCGCCCGTGAAATGGAACAAGCGGGCCGCGCGCCGCGCCTGCTGGTTCAGGTGAATACCGGGGAAGAAGAGCAGAAGGCGGGCATTTTTCCGGCGCGCGCGGATGCGTTCGTCAAACAGTGCCGCGAGGAGTTCGGCCTGAAAATCGAGGGCCTCATGTGCATTCCGCCTCTCGATGAGGAATCCGCGCTTCACTTTGCGCTGCTCAACAAGATCGCCGCGCGCAATGGACTGGATGAGCTGTCCATGGGCATGAGCGCGGATTTCGAGAACGCGGTTGCGCTTGGCGCCACCTATGTGCGTGTCGGCACGGCGATTTTCGGGAAGCGTGGCTAGGGATTTATTCTAATGCGGGAGCCCGGTCCGCAATGTGCCAGTAACATTCCCAAATCATGGAAATTGAGCGCGACGCACCCCGCTGTCGGCGGATAGCCCTCTCGCGCAAGGTGGATGAAGATTGCGCTGCCCCCGCCACGCACCCGCGGCCGGATATTGTGATCAAGGGCGACGACAATGTCGTAAATGGAATCCGCGCGCCACAGGCTTTCGGCGCTTGCGGCGTAAGGCAGGGTAACGAGGCGGTTGTAGTTCCGGTCGAGCGGCGCGTCGCACCACCCGTCGCTCGCGCGCAGCGCGCGGACCGGCAATGAAGTGACCGGGCGGGCGACCCGGTCGGCGCGGTAATACACCTGGAGCATTTTCCAGCGCCCCGCCGGAGTCGCGCCATCGCCCTCACGCTTGCGGGCCCTGGGCCCGGCCGGTCCGAGGGCGCAGCGGGCGATGCGCGCGGCGCTGAAAACGAGGCCACGCTTCCGCCGGCCGGGCTGCGGCCGGACCGTCAGAGTTGTCCGTTCACGGACATTTGACCGGCTGTGACGCGTCTTCATGTTTACGCCGTGATGAAATTAGGGTCCTTGCCCCCACAAGGTGGCATGAACCGGCCGGGTATGGACCCGGGAAAAGTTGACATCGCAATTCTCCGGCATACATCAATGATACGATCGACCATAGCAAATCCTCCATGGAGCGAAGCATGAGCACGGCTCGCAAAATTCTGATTGTAGATGACGATGACGATCTCCGGGACTCCCTGACCGACCAGTTCGCCGTGCATGACGAGTTTGAGGCGCTGGCCGCCCAGACCGCGGCCGAAGGCATCGGGATTTCAAAAGCGGAGCATATTGATCTTATTCTGCTGGATGTCGGCCTGCCCGACATGGATGGCCGGGAAAGCTGCAAGATTCTGCGCAAGAACGGCTTCAAGAGCCCGATCATCATGCTGACGGGGCAGGACTCCGACGCCGATATGATTCTGGGTCTTGAATCCGGCGCCAACGACTATGTGACCAAGCCGTTCCGTTTTTCGGTGCTGCTCGCGCGGGTGCGCGCCCAGCTGCGCCAGCATGAGCAGAGCGAGGATGCGGTGTTCACGATCGGCCCCTACTCTTTCCGGCCGGCCACCAAGACACTGGTCGACGACGCCGGGTCCAAGGTCAGGCTGACGGAAAAGGAAACCTCGATCCTGAAGTATCTTTACCGCGCCGGCGAGAAGGTCGTGACGCGCGAAGTGCTGCTGCACGAAGTGTGGGGTTACAATGCGGGGGTCACGACCCATACGCTGGAAACACATATCTACCGTCTCAGGCAGAAAATCGA
The DNA here is from genome assembly GCA_003228955.1 of Hyphomicrobiales bacterium. Lineage (GTDB taxonomy): Bacteria > Pseudomonadota > Alphaproteobacteria > Rhizobiales > Methyloligellaceae > UBA2767. Next base: position 24,836 of record QIGN01000109.1, on the reverse strand, counting down.
AAAAGAACCTTCAAATGCGGAACTGCTGCTGACCGAAGTGGGCGGCTACAAGCTGATGCCGTAATTTTAAGGTTGCGTTAACCACCATATATCAGTGTAAGCTGTAGCTCCCTGTTCGGGGCGTGCGCCGCGTATTCCTGGCGCTATTTGTTCCTCAATATCGCGTATTCCCAGTACGAAACCCAGTATTGCGTATTCAAACCTCGTATGGAGTTTGATGTGATGCAGCACGGCGCAGCAGTCGAGCTGCTCGCCCGCACGCCAGTGTTTCATGGGCTGAGCGGTGAGTTGCTCGGAGTAATATTGCAAAGAGGCAAGGTTGCGTATTTGCGCGCCGGGCAGACAATCACCCAGGCCGGGCTTCCGGCCGATGCGGCCCTGATTGTCATTGAGGGCACGGCAAGACTGCAGGACGCCAGCGGCCGCGACCTTGAAACGGTTATCGGCCCCGGAGCTGTTTTGTGTGACATGGCCATGCTGATCGAGACCAGCCATATTCATGGCGCGGTCGCCCAGAGCGCTGTCACCCTTCTTGGCCTGTCCCGCGCGGTCATCGGGGAGTTGATGGCCGCCGATCCGCGGCTCGCGGCGCATTTCGCGGACAATATCCGCAAGAATCTTGCCGCAACAGCGCAAACGCTTCACCAGCTGGACAGCCAGCTTGCCGGATTTCCCGCAGGACCCGATGAGACTGGCCGGCCGGCCAGTGGTTTTTCGGAGGCGCCGAACCCGGCCGCTCGCGAACATGGCGAATCCGGTCAGGCAGCCAATGGCGCGGCGAACGGGGTTGCAAACGGATTCGGGCCGGCGGACCGGCTCGCCCAGGCGCCCGATATTCTCAGGCCATCCGCGAGCGTGGCTTCGCATTTCAGTTCCCTGGTCAACCGCCCGGTCACCAGAACCGCGCCTGCCGATGACCTGATGGCTGAACTGAACGGGGCTATCGGCGCCGCAAATCAAAACCGGTCAGCACCGGGACGTGATCGGAGGGCCGGGTCCAGTCCCGCACTTCATCAACCACGCGCAGCGACACGGCAGCCTTCCGCAGCGCCGGCGTTACCCACACATGGTCAAGCCGCCGGCCGCGGTTAGATTTGCGCCAGTCCCGCGCGCGGTAACTCCACCAGGTAAACAGCTTTTCCTCGGGCGGTATGTGTTCGCGCATGACATCAACCCAGTCATGAGACCGGCGCAGCGCCTCCAGGCGTTCGACCTCAACCGGAGTGTGGCTGACAACGCGCAGCAACTGCCTGTGCGACCATACATCGGTTTCAAGCGGCGCCACATTCAGATCGCCCACCAGGATGGCCTGGTTCGTTTTTTTGCCGGGCTGTCTGGCGCTCCAGCGTTCCATGGCCTGAAGATAGTCGAGTTTCTGCGCGAATTTGGGATTGGCCTCCACATCCGGCACATCGCCGCCCGCGGGCACATAAAAATTGTGAATCACCGGGCCACCGCCCGCGGCACCGGCCAGGCGCACCGACAGATGGCGCGCCTGGCCGGTGCCGTTGAAGTCGCGGGTTTCGACGCGCTCGATGGGAAGGCGCGATAATGTCGCCACGCCGTGATAGGCCTTCTGCCCATTGATCTCAATGTGAGTGAAACCAAGGCTTCGAAAGTGTTCGAGCGGGAAGTTTCCATTGTCGCATTTGGTTTCCTGCAAACACAGAATGTCGGTCGGATAGGCGTCGACAAAACGCGCGATGGCGTCAAGGCGCGTGCGAACCGAATTGATGTTCCAGGTGACAAGCGTGAACTTCATCGGGCCTCGTTTGCGCGGAGCGGCGCGCCATGCGGCACAAAATAAAAAGACGCCCAACCCTTGGGAGGTTGGGCGTCAATTCCGCGAATGTGCGGTGCGCCGGGAGGGAATCCGGCGCAAGCAGGCACGTCTTCGGTTAGACGGGGGGGCACCTACCGATGAAGTACGACGTGACCCGCTTGTGGAATTACATTTATGCCGGATCGCCTGAATTTCAATCTTCCGGCGCCGGAATTTCCGGTAAATCGTGTCTCCCGGCCCCGGACAAACTGTCGCGGCAAAAAAAGAGAACCGTGTAAATCAATGATTTTGCGTGGAAAACATGGGGTGCTGGCGGTTAACTCTGACAAGAGTAACCCGGGACAGCGGGGGCATTAATTATTGTCAATGTTGTCAAGTTCGATCGACGAGGATTTGAAGAAAGCATCCGATTTTTCCTTGTCCTCGACAAGGTCCGCCAGCTGAATCCGGGTGTCCAGCCCCTGGGCGTCGGTGATCACCCACTCATACAACTCCAGCTCCGGCAGCCTGAAATAAAGCTGAAGATAGCCGCTTGTGGACCCGCTCTTGTCCTTCAGAACAACGGCGACAGCGGTTTCATCCTGCCGCATATCCAGAATGACCGCGTCGCGGGCGAGATCGACGTCCTCGCCGAGCAGCAGCCGGATTGGCGTCGAATCCAGGGGGAACTTGTCGATCGTTTTGAGATCATGGTCTTCGATCGAAAGATAAGTGCCGTCGGAAACGATGCGCAGCATGCTCGGCGAGCGGTAGTCAAAACGGATCCGGCCCGGGCGTTTTACATAAAAGCGTCCCCGCGTCTCCTTGTTGAGATAGTCGGTCTGGACAAACTGGCCCCGCACATTGACCAGACTGGTCAGATACCGGTTGATCTCGGCCAGCCGCTCGATCTGTTCGCGGGTCAGTACCTTGGGCGGTGCGGCATCTCCGGGGCGCGGTGCGACGAGGGCGCCCGGCTCGCTCTGGGTTGACCACCCGATGGCCGGCGGCGTGTCCGCCGGATTGACGTTGTTCGGGCCCGGCGCCTGCGGCTCCTGGCCAAATGCCGCAACAGGCACCGCCAGCGCCAGAACAGCGCCGATCCGCGCGGCCCAATTGATGAGTCCATGTGAGTTTGGAGTTGTCATGTTCGAGTTACCAAAGGTCCTTTACAGGTAGGCATAGATGATTTGGGTGAAAATCGTCAACAAAAGGGCGAGTTCATTAAATTGCCCGATGTCAGCGTAAAGCGTTTCAGGCCTCGCCGCCAACCAGTATTTCCCGTTTGCCCGCGTGATTGGCCGCGGAGATGACGCCGTCTTCCTCCATGCGTTCGATCAGGGTCGCCGCGCGGTTGTAACCGATTGACAGGCGGCGCTGGACATAGCTGGTCGAAACTTTCCGGTCGCGCAGCACGATCGCCACGGCCTCGTCATAAAGGGCGTCGCCGCTCTCCATATTGCCGGGCATGTCCGGCCCGCCCTCTTCGTCCATATCGGTTGTCACATCTTCGAGATACTGGGGCACGCCCTGTTTCTTCAAGAACCGCACGACCTTTTCGACTTCATCGTCGGAAACGAATGGCGCGTGCACGCGCATGATGCGTCCGCCGCCCGCCATATAGAGCATGTCGCCCTGGCCGAGCAGCTGCTCCGCGCCCTGTTCGCCCAGGATCGTGCGGCTGTCGATTTTCGAGGTCACCTGGAAACTCACGCGGGTCGGGAAGTTGGCCTTGATGGTGCCGGTTATGACGTCCACGCTGGGGCGCTGGGTGGCGGTAATGAGATGAATGCCGGCCGCGCGGGCCATCTGCGCAAGGCGCTGCACCGCGCCCTCGATGTCCTTGCCCGCGACCATCATCAGGTCCGCCATTTCGTCGACAATGACGACAATGAAGGGCATCGGCTCATAGTTCATCTCTTCCTGCTCGAAAACCGCCTCGCCGGTTTCCTTGTCGAATCCGGTCTGCACGGTGCGGGTGAGGACCTCGCCGCGCTTGCGCGCTTCGACGACGCGCTCGTTATAGCCGTTGATATTGCGCACCCCGAGCTTGGACATGCGCTTGTAGCGCTCCTCCATCTCCTTGACCGTCCATTTGAGCGCGACGACGGACTTTTTCGGGTCGGTCACGACCGGCGCCAGCAGATGCGGGATGCCGTCATAGACCGAAAGCTCCAGCATCTTCGGGTCGATCATGATGAATTTGCACTGATCGGGCGTCAGCCGGTAGAGCAGGGACAGGATCATGGTGTTGATGCCGACCGACTTGCCCGACCCCGTGGTGCCGGCGATCAGAAGATGCGGCATCCGCGCCAGATCGACCGAAACGCCCGCGCCGGCGATATCCTTGCCAAGCGCAAGGGAGAGCTCCGCGTCGGAGTTCTCGAACTCGCCGCCCGCCAGCAACTCACGCAGATAAACCATGTTCCGGCGCGCATTCGGGAGCTCGATCCCGATGACGTTACGGCCCGGGATGACTGCGATGCGCGCCGAGATGGCGCTCATGGAGCGGGCGATGTCATCCGCCAGGCCGATGACCCTGGAGGATTTGGTTCCCGGCGCGGGTTCAAGCTCATACAGGGTTACAACCGGACCGGGGCTGACATTGGTGATTTCGCCCTTGACGCCAAAGTCCTGCAAGACCTCTTCCAGCAGGCGGGCATTGTCCTGCAGCACCTTGTCCGTGACCCCGTGATCGCGCCGCGACGAAGGCGGCTTTTTCAGCAATCGCAAGGGCGGCAGCGAAAAGGCCGTTGGCATGGCCGCGGGTACGTTTTGCACGGTCTGCGACTTGATACGCACCTGGGCCGGCTGAATGTTTCTGGTTATGGGGTAATTTTCCCCGGTCTCCCCGCCCTCGCCGGGGTGCGCCAAATTCGGAGTCTTTGCTCCGGCGAAAAAAGGCTCGATCCGCCCCGATGGGTCGGTGGTCCCGGTGTCCTGTGAACGCCGCAGAAACCGGGGCATGGGATCATCCTGCTCCGGATTGGCGTTGACGTCATATTCTTCGCCCTGTTCCGCCGCCTCCACCGTATCCGGGCCGCCATATCCGCTCTCATCTCCGTCTGCCGCCCCGCGCCTCCGCGCCAGTGCAAAAAGAGGTGCAAGGAGGAAAGAAAGTACAGCGCCCGCGGCGGTCAATATCCATGGCGTCCGGGATTGGGCCTGGCCGGCGCGGTGTTCGGGTTTTCCGCGCAGCGCCGCCAGCGCCGCCGCCGAGATGCCCGATGCATAGAGGATCGCACCGGTCCCGGCGGCAAGAAACAAGATGGCCGCAATGCCCCGAAGCAGGACGCCCGGCAGGGGTGCGAGCACAACGCGCGCCGCGGCCAGCGTGAGATCGCCCATAATCCCGCCAAAGCCGTTGGGCAACGGCCAGCTCCCGGGCTCGGGGAGGGCGGACAGTCCGCCGGCCAGCGCCAGGACGCCGAGCGGCCATGCCAGGAGACGCAGTTTCACATTGGCCGGGATTTGCCGGAACGCAATGGCCCGGCCCCAGGCCGCGAGGGGGAGGAACAAAGCAATCGCGGCCAGGCCGACCGATTGAATCGAAAGGTCGGCGGTAACGGCGCCCCAATAGGCAAACAGATTTTCCGGCGCATCGCGGGTCGCGTGGTTCAGGCTCGGGTCGTGGATCGACCAGGTGGCGAGAGAGAGCCAGCCCGCCAGCGCAAGCGCGGCGAGGACGGCGCCCGCGGTCCACCACGCCAGGCGCTTCAGCCCGGCCTCGAAGGCGCCGGGCAGCAGTCTCTTGCGGTCCGCGCTGCCGCCGGTGAGCGCCATCGTCCCGGTTCCCCTATTTTAGCGTCTCGACAATGCGTAGAAGCGCGGTTTCAGTGATGGCCAGGTCCTGAACCATCGCCGCCCGGACATAGTCCGCGCCGGGGTTGGTCCCATCCGCATTGTCGCGCGCCAGAAAACGTCCCGGCAGCAGTTTGACACCACACCCTTTCCAAAGGGTTTTCACGGCCCGCTCGCCGCCCCCGTGCGCGGCGACGTCAAGCCACAGGAAAAACCCCCCTTCGGGACGGTAATATCCAAGTTTCCCATCAAGAATTCTGTCGGCGGCGTCGAATTTCTTTGCATAGAGCGCCCGGTTGGCCTCCACATGGGCCTCGTCGGCCAGCACAGCCACGCTGGCATGTTGCACGGGAAGCGGCATTTGCGGCGCGACCGTGCCGCGAAACGTGGCGAAGTCCCCGATAAACACCGGATCGCCGGCGCAGAACCCGGCCCGCAGGCCGGGCAGGTTCGAGCGTTTCGAGAGCGACTGCATCGAGATGACATTGCCCAGTCCCGCGCCCATGCGAGCGGCAATTTCCAGCGCGCCGGGCGGCGGGGACCGGGTATAGATTTCCGAATAACATTCGTCCGCGATGAGCAGAAAGTCGTGCCGGCGCGCCAGCTCGATGGCCTGCTCCAGATAAGACGCATCGGCGACCGCGCCTTGCGGGTTTGAAGGCGAGCACAGGAAAAACGCCACCGTGCGCGCCAGAGTGTCCGCGCCGATGGCCCCGAGATCGGGGAGAAATCCGGTTTCGGGTCCGGCGGCGAGAAATACCGGCTCGGCGCCCGATGCCCCGGCAGCCGAGGCATAGGTGTGATAAAACGGGTTGGGCAGCAGGATCGCGGCCTGTTCAATGTCGCGCCGCCGCGCCATGGCGGAAAACACCACATAAAACAGACCCTCGCGGGTGCCCGAAAGCGGCAGGATTCCCAGCTCATCGCGCGGGAGTTCCGCAAGGGGCGGGTAGCGGCGGGCGAGCCACGCCGCCGCCGCTTCGCGGAATGCTTTCGTGCCTTTTATGGGCGGGTATTTCGAAAAGCCGGCCTGCGCCTCGATGAGGGCCGGCATCAGAAAGTCAGGCATCGGATGGCGCGGCTCGCCGACGCCCAGGTCAATCACCTCCGCGCCGGGCTCAAGGCCCTCAAGAAGGACGTCCAGCCGCTGAAAGGGTGATTGGGGTGCTGGATTTTCGGCCGGTGCCGCACTGGCAGGTGACATGGGGACCTGAATACTAACAAATTGACCCTCGCCATGTCCCGCGCCGCAAGGCGCCGCCATGGCTTGATCGACGATAGGGCCCAACAGGTTAACCCGCCGTTAATAATTTGCCGCGCGCGGGCGTTCACATGGGCGCGAAGACGCAAAAATGCGGAAGCCGGGGCGCGTGGCCCCGGCTCCGCGAGAGGTTACTGAACAACCTCGCCATGAAGATTGATGTCGAGGCCTTCGATCTCGGCGTCTTTTTCGACCCGCAGGCCGATGACAAGGTCGATGATCTTCAGGATCACGAAGGTGGCGATGGCCGACCAGGCCAGCGTCGCCGCGATGCCTTCGATCTGAATGAACATCTGGCTCAGGGAGCCGGCGGTGCCGCCGATCGCCTCGACCGCGAACACGCCTGTCAGGATTGCGCCGACGATGCCGCCGACGCCATGGATTCCGAACACATCGAGCGAGTCGTCATATCCAAGCATATGCTTGATTTTCACCGAGGCGATGAAACAGACGAGCCCCGCCGCGAGGCCGATGAACAGTGCGCCCATGGGATCGACATAACCCGATGCGGGGGTAATGGCCACGAGCCCCGCGACCGCGCCCGATATGATGCCCAGCACGCTCGGTTTCTTGAGCACAATCCATTCGGCGAACATCCATGCGAGCGCCGCCGTGGCGGCGCTGATCTGCGTGACCGCCATGGCCATGCCGGCAGCGCCGTCGGCGGCGACCGCGGACCCGGCGTTGAAACCGAACCAGCCGACCCACAGCAGCGAAGCTCCGATGACGCTCAGCACCAGATTGTGCGGCGCCATGTTCTCGGTGCCGTAATTGCGCCGCCGGCCGAGAACCAGAGCGGCCACCAGACCGGCGATGCCGGAATTGATGTGCACCACCGTCCCGCCGGCGAAATCGAGCACGCCGGCGTCGGACAGAAAGCCGCCGCCCCACACCCAGTGGGTGATGGGCGCATAGACCAGCAGCATCCAGGCGCTCAGGAAAATCAGCAGCGCTGAAAACTTCATGCGGTCCGCCACCGCGCCGCAGATCAGCGCCGGGGTGATGATCGCGAAGGTCATCTGAAACGTCATGAAGACCGATTCCGGGATCGTTCCGGTCATCGAATCCTTGCCCATTCCGGACAGGAACGCTTTGGACAGGCCGCCCATATAGGCGTTGAGCGAACCACCATCCGAGAAGGCTATGGAATAACCGGCGATCACCCACAGCACGCTCATGAGGCAGGTCACGGCAAAGCTCTGCATGACGGTCGCCAGCACGTTTTTCTTGCGCACCATGCCGCCGTAAAACAGCGCCAGCCCGGGTATGGTCATCATCAGCACCAGCACGGTGGATGTCATCATCCACGCCGTATCGCCGGCGCTCAGTTTGGAATCTTGCGCCGCGAGCGCGGGTCCGGCGAGCAGGGCCATGGATACGGCCGCGCTCCCGAGCGCTGTCGGCAAGCTGCGAAGTGGTTTCATTTTTATCCCCCAACAGGCGTGGTTGTGTCTGGTGTTACAGCGCATCGGCATCGGTTTCCCCCGTGCGGATGCGAATGGCTTTCTCGATCGGCCCGACAAATATCTTGCCGTCGCCGATCTGGCCGGTTTTGGCGGCGGCGGCGATTGCGTCCGCCGTCTTACCCGCGAGTTTCGATGGCACGGCCACCTCGATTTTGACCTTGGGCAGAAAGCTCACGGCGTATTCCGCGCCGCGATAAATTTCCGTATGGCCCTTCTGCCGGCCATAGCCCTTGACTTCGGTGACCGTCATGCCCTCCAGACCAAGGTCGGTCAGCGCCTCGCGCACCTCATCGAGCTTGAACGGCTTGATGACGGCTGTGATCAGTTTCATTGAAAAAACTCCCCGTCGTTCCTGTTCCCTGGCGGCGCGAAAAAGCCGCGCGGCTGATCCAGGACATTTCAAGCCCCGTGCCAAATTGCAAGAAATCTGACAAACGTTTGAAATATGTAAGAAAAACCAGTTTGTGAGTGTTCTGTGACGGGATCAGCGGTGTCGTTATTGCCTATTTTTTCGGCAAGTCATATTTAGTGGTGAAAAAGCAGGCAAAATCGGGCGGCCGGTCAGCCGGCGTGTTTTTTCCGGATCAGCCCTTCCTGGGCGACCGAGGCCACCAGCACGCCCTCGCGCGTAAAAATGCTGCCCCGGCAAAATCCGCGCGCGCCATGGGCCGCCGGGCTGTCCTGGGTGTAGAGCAGCCATTCATCGGCGCGCACGGGGCGGTGAAACCACATGGCGTGGTCGAGGCTCGCCATCATCAGCTCGGGGTCGAACAGCACCCGGCCATGGGCGATGAGGGCCGTATCCAGCAGGGAAAAATCGGACGCATAGGCCAGCGCGCTCTGGTGCAGGGCCGGGTCGTCGGGGAGTTTCCCGCTTGCCCGCATCCAGATTGACTGGCGCGGCTCGCGCTTTTTCTGGGCAAAGAAGCGCGAGGTGTCGACGGGCCTGATTTCGATTGGCCGCTCGCGCGCGAAATAAGCCTTGATGTTCGCCGGCAGGCGGTCGAGGAATTTCTCCTTGATGTCGGTGAGGTTCGCCAGCTCCTCGGGCCCCGGCACATCGGGCATGTCGGACTGGTGGTCGAACCCCTCCTCGGCCAGATGAAACGACGCGGACATGGAAAAGATCGCGGTTTCTTTCTGAAGGGCGACAACGCGGCGGGTGGAGAAGCTCTTTCCATCGCGGATTCTGTCGACTTCGTAGTTGATCGGTACCGCCGGGTCGCCCGGGCGCATGAAATAGGCATGGAGGGAATGAGCGGACCGGTCCTCGACCGTACGGCCCGCCGCGACCAGGGCCTGGCCGATCACCTGCCCGCCGAAGACGCGCTGCCAGCCGTCCTGCGGGCTGCGTCCCCGGAACAGGTTGTGGTCGAGCTGCTCCAGATCGAGTATGGAGAGAAGACGTTCGACTGCGCTGGTCATGGAGCGTCCTTGCGAGGAGTTTGCGGGCCGGCGCGAAGACCATGCAACGGCGCGGCCCCATGAGGCGTATGGGCGCGGGGGCTGTCAAGTTGTTGAAAGAGGGCGCGGGCGGATGACCGACGCGAAACAACGCTTTGATGTGCTGATTGCCGGCGGCAGCTTTGTCGGCCTGACGCAGGCCATTGCGCTGGCGCGGTGCGCGAAGGGCGCGCTGGCGGTCGCGGTCGTGGATCGCACACCCCTTGAGGCGGCGCGCGCACGCTCCGGCGACGGGCGCGCCTCCGCGCTTTCGGCCGCCAGCACCCGTCTGCTGGGTTCGCTTGGAGTCTGGGACAAGGTCGAGCCCCATGCCCAGCCGATGACCGGGATCGACATCACCGACAGCAAACTCGACCAGGCCGTGCGCCCGCAATTGCTGCATTTCGATGGCGATCTGCCGGGCGGGGAACCGGCCGCGTTCATTCTGGAGAACCATTTTCTGCGCGACGCCCTGATCGTGCGGGCGCGGAGCATGCAAGGGCTCGCCTTTCTGGCGCCTGAAGAGGTCAGGGGGTTTGACGCTTCGGGCGGGGGCGTGAGCGTGCAGCTCGAAACTGGCGGCACGGTGCACGCCGCGCTGCTTGTTGGCGCGGACGGGCGCGGGTCGGCTATCCGGAAAAGCGCCGGGATCAAGACCATCGGCTGGAGTTATCCGCAGGCCGGCATTGTCGCCACATTGACTCTGGAGAAGCCGCATGGGGGCCGCGCAATCCAGCATTTTCTGCCCGCAGGCCCATTCGCCATGCTGCCGCTTCCTGAAAACCGGGTGTCGCTGGTGTGGACCGAAGAACGCGCGCATGCGCGCGAGCTGGTTGAGCTGGACGATGCTGAATTTCTCCGTGAGGCCAAAAAACGCATTGGCGGGCGCTTCGGCGCATTGTCCCTCGCCGGGCCTCGCGCGGTATTCCCGCTGGATATGCATCTGGCGCGGGCCTTTGTGGCGGACCGCGTGGCGCTGGCGGGCGACGCGGCGCACGGGGTCCATCCGCTCGCGGGGCAGGGGCTCAATATCGGCCTGCGCGACGTCGCCGCGCTTACCGAAGTTATCGTCGATGCGGCGCGGCTCGGTCTCGATCCGGGATCTGCACCGGTGCTTGAGCGCTACCAGCGCTGGCGTCACTTCGACAGCGCCTTTTCCGCCCTCGCCATGGACCGGATCAATGCCCTTTTCAGCAACCACAGCGCGCCGCTGCGCGCCATCCGCTCGCTCGGCCTCGGGCTCGTCGACCGGGCCCCGATTGTAAAGCGCTTTTTCGTGCGCGAGGCCGCCGGGCTCTCCGGCGATGTGCCGAAACTGCTCAGGGGCGAGGCCCTGTGAACGCCACACCCTGAACCTCTTCACCACGTCATCTCGCACACTACGGATACCCAAATGTCTGCCACGCGCGAAACAACCTCAACGTCACTTACGAGAAGTGTGATCATCGTCATTGTGGCCGGGTGTGTGATTTCGCTTGTCGGGTTCGGCGTGCGCTCGTCCTTCGGGCTCTTCCTTGCCCCCATGACGACCGCGCAAGGGTGGAGCCGTGAAACCTTCGCCCTCGCCCTCGCCATCCAGAACCTGATGTGGGGCCTCGGCGTGCCCGTGGCCGGCGCAATCGCCGACCGGTTTGGCGCCACGCGGATTTTGGTTCTGGGCGCGCTCATTTACGCCTTTGGCGTCTGGGGCATGAGTGTTGCCGAGACAGGCGCTGAACTTCATCTGTTCGCGGGATTTGTCACCGGGATCGGGATTTCCTTCACGGCCTTTTCCATCGCGCTTGCGGTCATGGCCAAGGCCGTCAGCCCGGAGCGGCGCTCGATGGCGCTGGGGATAGGCACCGCGGCAGGCTCTTTCGGCCAGGTTCTTTTCTCGCCCATCGCCCAGGGATTTATTTCGGCTTATGGCTGGCAGACGGCGCTCCTGATGCTGGCGGTAACAGTCCTCACAATAATTCCGGTCGCCCTTATGCTGGCCGGGCGCGGGAGCAATGCCGGCGCACCGGTCGAGAATGACCAGACCTTCGGCGAGGCCATGCGCGAGGCCTTCAGGCATCGGGGATACGTGCTGCTGAACACGGGTTTTTTCGTCTGCGGGTTCCATGTCGCCTTCATCACGGTTCACTTTCCGGCCTACGTGACCGATTTGGGGTTGAGCGCGCAGACAGGCGCCATTGCCATATCGCTGGTTGGATTGTTCAATATTTTCGGGTCGTATGCCTCAGGGCTTGCCGGCCAGCGCTGGAGCAAGAAAACAAGTCTTGCGAGCATCTATTTTCTGCGCGCCGTCACCATCACGGCCCTTTTGCTCGCGCCAAAAACCGAGGTGACCATCTATCTGTTTGCGGTCGTCATGGGCCTGCTGTGGCTCTCGACGGTGCCGCTGACAACCGGCATTGTCGGCCAGGTGTTCGGGACCCGCTATATGGCGACCCTGTTCGGAATAGTGTTTCTGAGCCATCAGCTGGGGAGCTTCAGCGGCGTGTGGCTGGGCGGCTGGCTGTATGACAAAACCGGGTCCTATGATCCGGTCTGGTGGACGGGCGTGGCGCTCGGTCTGCTGGCGGCGGTTGTTCATATTCCCATTGACGAGCGGCCGCTGGCGCGGACTCGCGGTATTCATTGAACCTGGCCCAGGGTCCGGATCCTAGTCGTCCAGCTTGCGCGCCTCGTCGGGCAGCATGATCGGGATGCCGTCGCGGATCGGATAGGCGAGACTGGCTGCGCGCGAGATCAGCTCCTGGCGCTTGGCGTCATATTCAAGCACCGTCTTGGTCAACGGGCAGACGAGAATTTCCAGCAGCTTGGGATCGACGCTGGCGGGATCACCGCCCTTTTTCTTGCTCTCGCTCATGCTGGGTTTCATACGCTTTCGCGGCACCTCCGGTCAACGCCGCGATGCTTAATTGCAGCCGTAGAGCCACGCCACCCGCTCCCCCTTGCCCAACCACCCCAAGGTGTACACTCACGGGGTGGTTGGGCAAGGGGGAGCGGGTGGCGTGGACTGCTTTACAAAACGCGTCTATTCTCTATTGCAGCGTCGTGCCCGAGCCGCCATCGGCGCCGGCCAGGTCCATTTCCGCCAGTGTGACCAGCACTTCCGCGCGGGTTTTGAGATCGCGCGCCTCAAGCAGCGCTTGTTTTTCCTCGGGGCCATAGGGCGAGATCATGGACAGCGTATTCACCAGAAGTTCGTTCGAGGACTTGCTGATGCCCTCCCAGTCGGCGGACAGATCGTTCGCCTTGAGATAGGCCTTCAGCACCGTCAGCAAGCGCTCGCGGTCGACCGCGTCCTCTCCGTGCCCGTGGACCAGATCGTCGGCGAAAGGTGACCAGTCGACCCCGAAGACGCGGTAGGGCGCACCGGTTTCCTCTTCCGTGGCGAGAGAAAAACGCGACACGCCGCTGAGTGTGATCAGATACCGGCCGTCGTCGGTTTCCTGCCAGGCGATGAGGCGCCCGGCGCCGCCGATACTGCGCAGGGCGACGTTTCTGCCATCGGGCGATTCCGCGTCCCCCTCGCTCGGATGCGGCTGAACAAAGCCGATCAGGCGATCCGTGCCGAGGGCATCATTCACAAGCGTCATGTAGCGGGGCTCGAACACGTTGAGCGGAAAGGATGATCGGGGCAGCAGAATAACGCCGCGCAGGGGAAAGACCATGAGCGTCTCAGGCAAATCCCCGATATTTCGATAGTGATCCGGCACGCGACTGACCTATTGATTGCTCGAAGCTGCGCCACTCATGAAAACAGGAGCAGCGAAAGTTTCTGCCGTCCGGCCACGGTGGCCGGCTCTTCATTGCCCCAGGCCTCGAAGAACTGAAGCAGCTGGGCCTTGGCCGCGCCCTCGCTCCAGCCGCCGTCGAGTTCGATAATCTCAAGCAGCTGCCTGGCCGCGCCTTCGCGGTCCCCAGATGCGTTGAGCGCGATCGCCAGATCGCAGCGCAGCTGAAAATCCTTCGGATTGGCTTCGGCCCGCGATCTCAGTTCGGCGACGTCCCCCGCCTCATCCGACTTGCGGGCCAGCTCCAGCATGGCTTTCACGGCGTCGATCGCGGCGGTGTTTTTTGCTCCATCGGGCGCCAGCGCCAATGTCTGTTCAGCGCGCTCCAGATCGCCGGAGAGAATATAGCATTTCGCCAGCCCGGCGATGGCGCGGGTGCTGGCCGGGTCGCCCTGGAGGATCGCCGCGAAGGCCTGGGCCGCGATTTCAAAATCGCCGGCATCGAGCGCTGCTTCGCCCGCCTCGATTTCCGCTTCCGCCCGCGACGCGTCCGTTGGTTCCGCGTGGCGGGCAATGAATTCCTTCACCTGGGATTCGGGCAGCGCGCCGGAAAACCGGTCGACCGGCTGCCCGGCCTTGAAGGCGTAAACGGCTGGGACCGACTGGACGCCGAGCTGGCCCGGAATCGAGGGGTGCTCGTCGATATTGAGTTTCACAAGGCGGACGGAGCCGCCCGCCGCCGCGACCGCGCGCTCCAGCACCGGCGTGAGCTGTTTGCAGGGCTCGCACCAGGGCGCCCAGAAATCGACCAGCACCAGCGCCTCATGCGAGGCGTCGACCACATCGGCCATGAAGCCCTGTGTCGTGGTATCCTTTATCAGGCCTTCGGCGCCATCTGGCGTCCGGTCCAGGAGTGGTGGTTCCATGTATCTCCAGCCTCGCCGCCGCCGCGCATCATGCCGGCGGGCCTCGTTGTCCGGTTGCGAAGTAAAAATGACCTGACAGCGATGCGTTGGCAACCGCTTATGACGCCGCAATATCCGCGGTGTGGTCCTCCTCAGGTTCGCTGACGGCCACGATTGCCGGGTCATGGCCGCAATCGCGAATGAAGATGAGCAGGTCATCGCGGGCAATTGCCGTGGTTGCCGTGTTCACCAGAGGATGGAAATTCAGCAACTCGTGAGTCATCATATCCGCATCCAAAATGACGGAAACACGCTGGCTCGCATCGTTGATGAGCGAAAACGGCGTTACCGATCCCGGCGGTACTCCAAGGGTTTCCTCCAGCAGTTCCGCCCGGCCGAAACTCAGCCGTCCGCTGCCCAGTTTCTTGTGTACCCGCTTCAGATCGATCACCGCGTCTTCGAGCGCCACCACCAGCCAGAGCGTACCCTTCTTGCATTTCAGAAACAGGTTCTTGGTGTGCGCTCCGGGGATTTCACCGCGCAGCGCGCGCGACTCCCCGACCGTGAACAGGGGCGGGTGTTCAACCGTCGCCGCCTCGATCCCCAGCGTCTTCAGACGGGACAGCAACTGCCCTCGCGTAGCGGGTGGTTTATCCATGGGAAACGAGTTTATGTCCTGGCGCGGACTTGTACAGCGCATTTGTGGGCTGGTGCGCGCAACTGCGCACTTGCCGTGCCCGCGTCGGCCGCATTAGGCTGAGGGCGTATCATCCGGGGGTAAAATGACCAGGGCGGCGTTGAGCGTTTTCATGTACGGACTGTATCTGGTGCTCTCCGTGGCGGTATCGTTTTTGATGTTTCCGCATTTTGCTCTTGAACTGTTCGGCCTGAGTGCCGGCGACGAGTTATGGGTCCGCTTTACCGGCCTGTTCGCCGGCGTTATCGGCGGTTTTTATATAGCCGCCGTCATGAGCCGTTTTAATCCCATGCTGGGCTGGAGCGTGCTGGCGCGCTACGCCTCGGCCACCTTCATGGCGGCCATGGTGGCGACGGGCACCGCCGGTCTGGGGCTGCTGATATTCGCCGCCCTCGATGCGCTGACGGCGTCCATCACCTGGGTGGCGATCAGGACTGATGCGGAGGAAAAGGCGGCTGCGTAGACGGCGCTCTGGACCCGCGCGGCTCTACGGCCTCAGGACCTTCAGGACCGTTGGCGTGAACCCGGGGCTGAACCGGCGGGCCAGCCGGTTCGCACACTTGCAAAGAATTTACTATTGCGCGATATAACGGCCTTGGTTGTGATGACCTATCATCTCAATGGACATGCGGGCGTAGCTCAGGGGTAGAGCGCAACCTTGCCAAGGTTGAAGTCGTGAGTTCGAATCTCATCGCCCGCTCCATTTTCTCCCGGGTTCGGGAACCCGGGGAGGCCACTGACTTTGCAGGGCCTCTACTCCGCGTATCGTTATTTTTTGCGCGGCCGGACAGGGACCGCCCTTTTCGCCGGCGGGTCGGGCTCTCTCCTTATTGCCCGCTTCTGATGCGCTCGGCGCGGCGGCGCAGAAATTCCAGCGTCATGAGAAAGGCGACCGATACCACGATCAGCAGGGTCGCGACCGCAAGGATTGTCGGGTTTATCTGCTCGCGCAGGCCGGAAAACATCTGTTTGGGAATGGTTCTCTGGCCCGGTCCCGCCAGAAACAGCACCAGAACAACCTCATCGAAGGACGTCACGAAGGCGAACAGACCGCCTGAAATCACCCCCGGGCGGATCAGCGGCACAACAATATCCCAGAAGGCCTTGAGTGGCGCCGCCCCGGCGCTGAGCGCGGCATTATACAAGGAGCGGTCAAACCCGGTGAGCGCCGCCGTTACGGTGATGATGACGAAGGGCGTTCCGAGCGTGGCATGGGCAATGATCAGGCCCAGATAGCTGCCAACCAGATTGAACCTGGTGTAGAAGAAAAACATTCCCGCCGCGATAATGATCAGGGGCACGATCATGGGCGAGAGGAGCAGCGCGGTGATCAGGCGCTTGAACGGCATCTCGGGCCGTGACAGACCCACCGCCGCCACCGTTCCTATCACCGTGGCGAGAAGGGCGGCGAAGATACCGATGAAAAAGCTGTTCTGGATGGCCAGAACCCATTTGTCATCGGAGAAAATTTCCTTGTACCAGCGCAGTGAATATGCGTCCGGATCCAGGCGCAGCATGCCGTCGGTGAAGGTAAAATACGGCTCCACGTTAAATGACAGCGGGATGATCACCAGTATCGGCAGCATGAGAAAGAACAGCACCGCCCAGGCGGTCCATTTCAGGCCATAGTGGCTTGCCTTGTCCCAGATCGAAAAATAGTGCGGAAATTTGCTCAACTTCCCTATCCCAGTTTGATGTTTCCAGCGCCAACCAGCCGGTCATAGGTCCAGTAAAGCGCGACGATGAGGATCAGCAGCAGCGTGCCCAGAGCGGCCGCCAGCTCCCAGTTGTTGGACTGCTGCATGTGAAACGCGATGATATTGGAAATCATCTGGCCGTCGGTGCCGCCCACCAGCGCCGGGGTGATGTAATAGCCGACCGAAATAATGAAAACGAGCAGCGCGCCCGCGCTGAGGCCCGGCAGCGACATCGGCAGATAGATGCGAATGAACGCGGGAACCGGCTTGCTGCCCATGGACAACGCAGCACGCATATAGCTCGGGTCGATGCCTTTCATGACCGAATACAGCGGCAGGATCATGAAGGGCAGCAGAAT
Organism: Hyphomicrobiales bacterium; assembly: GCA_003228955.1. Classification (GTDB taxonomy): domain Bacteria; phylum Pseudomonadota; class Alphaproteobacteria; order Rhizobiales; family Methyloligellaceae; genus UBA2767. The sequence goes on along the minus strand of QIGN01000109.1, from coordinate 7,720 downwards.
ATGCGTCATGGCGATGACGGTCGAAAACTGGGTGTAAAGCAACTCCAGCGGCGTATCGATCAGCCCGGACCAGATCAGGGTCGAGTTCACCACCCCGTTGGTCTGAAGCAGGGCGATCCACGATGTCGTGCGCACAAGCAAAGACGTCCAGAACGGCAGCAGCACCATCAGCATCAAGGCATTGGCGAGCTTGGAGGGAGCGTTGGCCAGGTAATAGGCCAGCGGGTAGCCGAGCAGAAGACTGAGCACGGTGATGATCAGTGCAATGCGCAGGGTCTTTGTGTAAAGGGCCACATAAATCTGCGTGGCTTCGCGGCGCTGAATTGACCCGCTTTCGTTGGTTTCAAGATCGAGGGCGGTCAGGAAATTGTCCACGGTATAAACCTTGCCGGCGCGGGCGACGGCCCGCCATGTGGATTTTTCCGCCCACACGCCGTTGGCCTCCATCAGGAGTTCGGTCCCTTTTTCCTTTAGGTCGGCGTCCTCGGCGCGGCGCATTTTGCGCGCCGTCGATTTTACAATGCTCGACAGGCCCGGCCTCACCCGGTTCAGCGCTTCGGCCAGCTGGCCCGACAGGCGCTTTTTGGCAAGCTGTTTCAGCTCGGCGGCAAACACGGCCGTGACGTCCGTGCCGGGAACCGATTTCCCCTCCCAGGTCTTCATCGCCGCAATTGTCTGCGGAATGAGCACGGCGACGGTCGGGTTGTAGAAGCTGCGATAAAGCATCGTACTGATCGGCGCGACGAATGCGAAGAGGAGGAACAGCAGCAAGGGCGACACAAAAGCGAATGCCATAAATTTGCGCCGGAACAGTTCGCGGCGCGCGGATACCGTTTCTTCCGCCGAAAGGATTATCGGTTTCTGTGCCATGGGCTGGCCGTGACCCTCTTGCTGTTATCGGGCGGCCCGGTCAGGCCGGCCGCCGGACAATCCGGTACGTGACCACGCCTGCAAAGCCGCGAAGGCGCCGTCCGGAAAGGTCTAACCCTTCCGGACGGCCTGATGCATAGGCTACTTCAGCAGCCATTCATTGAATTTCTCGCCGAGAGACTCGCCGAAATCGGCCCAGAAGATACCGTCCGCCTTGACGCCCTTGTCGAGGTACGAAGTCGGCAGATTGGGAACAACGGCGGGGTCGATATATTTGCCGGACGACTTGCGTGTCGGTCCGTAGGCGACGTCCGTCATGCCGGACAGCGGCTTGGTGCCGGTGGCGAAAGAGATAAAGTCAAAGGCCATCTTCTTCTTCTTGGTGCCCTTGACGACCGCCCACACGTCGAGGTCATAGACATGGTTGTCCCAGACCATTGTGAACGGCTTTTTGTCTTTCTTGATTGCATCGAAGATACGCCCGTTGGCGGACTGAACCATCACCGCGCCGCCGTCATTGAGCAATTGCGGAGCCTGCGACCAGCTGTCGAACCAGACAATATCCTTCTTGATGGTGTCCAGCTTGGCCAATGCGCGGGCCTGCCCTTCCTTGGTCGCCATAACCTTGTAGACCTCGCCCGGCGCGACGCCATCGGCGATCAGGGCCCATTCCATGTTGACCTGCGGGCGCTTGCGCATGGCCCGCTTGCCAGGAAACTTCTTGGTGTCGAAGAAGTCGGCGATGGTGCTTGGCTTGTTGCCGCCAATTGTCTTCTCGTTATAGGCGTAGATGATGGTCCAGACGATGACGCCCACACCGCATTCGTTCGCCAGCGCGGCGGGGATAAAATCCTTTATTGCCGGGGTGCCATCTTCCCCTGGGGGCAGGATGCTGCGGGGAATAACCTCCAGCAGGCCTTCCGAACAGGCACGTTCAAGATCAATCACCTCGATGTCGACCACGTCCCACAGGATGTTGCCGGCCTTGACCTGGGCCTTGATTTCCGCGATGCCGCCCTTGTAATCCTCAAACAGGATTTTGTTCCCTGATTTCGCCATGTAAGGGTCGATCATGTGTTTTTTCTGGGCCGCGCCATAGGCGCCGCCGAAAGAGACGGCGGTAAGCGATTCCGCGGCTGCCTGTTGTCCGGCCGCACCTGCCAGCAGCGCGGCGGCGCCGAGGATCAGGTTTCGTAACTGTTTCATTGGCTTCATGGTTTCCTCCCTGTTTTGCAACCACGCCTGTTGGCGGCGGTGCGATCGAACGGCGTTATTGCCGTTCTTTTCTGAATGCGAAGCAGTCCTTGGTCAGCCACACGAGTTTGGCGTCCTCATCTTCGGAAAATTCCGGCGCGGCAAGGTCGTTCAGGACCTTGACCGTGATTTCGGTGCGGTCGGCCAATCTGAAATTGTACCGGATAAAATCGCCCACATAATAGCGGGCGACGAATTTTGCCGTGATTTCGTTGTCATAGGCATGAGCCGTCGGCTGGATGAAAATCTTCTCCGGCCGGATTGAAATGATGCAGTTCTTTTCGCCGGACCCGACATCCGCATTCTGCGCCACAATTTTCCTTCCGCCCGGAACAGCGACACTGACGGTTTTCTTCTTGTGAGCTGAAACATTTCCCGAAATAAAATTGTTCTCGCCAATAAAACCGGCGACGAACGCATTGCTCGGGCGTTCATAAAGATCATCGGGCGGTGCGCATTGCTGGACCACGCCATTGTTGAACACCGCAATCCGGCTCGACATGGTCAGCGCCTCGGTCTGGTCATGCGTCACATAGATGACGGTGAACCCAAGACGGTGGTGAAGGTGGGAAATTTCAAACTGCATCTGCTCGCGCAGTTTTTTGTCCAGCGCGCCCAGGGGCTCGTCCATCAGCACCAGACGCGGCTCGTAAATCAGCGCGCGCGCAAGCGCCACGCGTTGCCTCTGCCCGCCGGACAGCTGGCCAGGGTAGCGGTCTCCGAACGCTTCCAGTTCGATGAGCTTCAGATAGTTGCCGACCTTGGCCTTGATGTCGCTCTTGTCGAGTTTGCGTACCGACAGGGGATAGCCGAGATTTTCCGAGACCGTCAGATGCGGAAACAGCGCATAGCTCTGAAACACCATGCCGATATTGCGGCGGTAGGGCGCGGTCCTTTTGATGGACTCGCCCTGTATCGTAATGTCGCCGCTGGTGATGCTTTCAAACCCCGCCAGCATCATCAGCACGGTTGTCTTGCCCGAACCCGAAGGACCCAGCAGAGTAACGAATTCCCCTTTTTTGACATCGAGGTTGAAGTCTTTGACGACCAGGGTTTTCTGGTCATAACTCTTCTTCACATTTTTGAACTGGAGAAAAGAACTGTCACTCTTTGAAGACATTGCTTCCCCCAACCCCGAACCGGACCGCAAAACTCAAATCGCAATCCACGCGCACTCCACTCTCTTCTATATCAATGAGCTACAAGATTCCCAACGCTTTTCCGGCGGCGGACGCCCTCCAGGGTTTGGACGCGCGTCCGGCACGGAAACAAGTGTGGCCGGCGGACAGGTCATCACGGCCATGCTGTTCCCGCCCGCCGCGCCGGCAAGATGCGCGGTATCGGCGTTGAACCCGCCATCGACTTCCAGGCCGAAGGGCCGGTCCCCGGTCATCGCCGGTCGCCGGTCATCCCGCGCGGCGCCGCGATTCTATGGCTGCTCGGGCGCCTCGTTGAGCTTGGCGTCGAGTCTGCCCTCCACGAAAACCCGGCTGGCGCGAATGTCTTCTGATTCAATCGTCATCAGATCGGCTTTTTTCAGGGGACTTCCGCGCTTTGCGAAAAGCCGGTTGGCCTGTCTCAGCCGCGCGCGGTCGAGCGCATTGCGGATTGAACGGGCATTGGCGAAATGCTCCAGAGTGACCCGCAGGGAAATATATTCGCGGAAAGCCTCCGCGCCCGCCTTGCTGAACTGGTATTTCTGCTCCTCCAGCATCAGCTCGCCGATATCCATCAGCTCGCCGGGTGAATAGTCCGGGAAATCGATGTGATGGGCGACGCGCGAGCGCATCCCCGGATTGCTCTGGAAAAACCTGTCCATCTTGTCCTTGTAGCCGGCCAGAATAACCACCAGGTCGTCGCGGTTGTTTTCCATGACCTGGAGCAGGATTTCAATCGACTCCGCGCCATAGTCGCGCTCGTTCTCCGGCTTGTAGAGATAGTAGGCCTCGTCGATGAACAGCACACCGCCCATCGCCTTCTTGATGACTTCTTTTGTTTTGGGGGCGGTGTGACCGATATACTGGCCGACCAGATCATCGCGGGTCACGGTCACAAGATGCCCCTCGCGCACATAGCCGAGACGCTTGAGGATTTCGCCCATGCGCATGGCGACCGTCGTCTTGCCCGTGCCGGGATTGCCGGTGAAGCACATGTGCAGCGTCGGGGTTTCGGACACAAGCTCGAATTTGCGGCGCAGCCGGTCGATCAGCAGCAACGCCGCGATCTCGCGAATGCGGGTTTTAACCGGCTTCAGCCCGACCAGTTCGCGATCCAGCTTGTCGAGGATTTCCTGGATATGCGAGTCCTGAAACTCGGCATCGAGGTCTACCGGCGCATCGTCGCCAGGGGCCGTCAGATCCGGTTTTTCCGCCTGGATGTCAGTCTCTCCCATGGCTCATCTCACTCATTGCCGGCAGGGTTCATCTGCTGGTATCAGTAGCGCTCGCCTTCCGGCCGGTCGGAGGCGTAGGACTGGATGGTGTAGCCCTGCGTGCGGCCGCCGCGTTCCTCGCGGGTCAGGCGGAAGCCGGGCTCTTTTTCCGGCCGGTTGACAATATAGGACATGCGCGGCGCCTCCCAGCCATGGGTCGAGTCGAACGCCGTGACCCGGATGTAATGGTTCGGGAATGTTTTGCGGCATTCCTTGATTTCCATCAGGATACCGGCCGGGTCCTTCAGGTCGAACATCGGATTGCCGAACATTTCCCAGTAGGTGTTGCGCGGATGCGGATCGTCGGTGTACTCGATATTTACCGCCCAGCCGTTTTTCAGCGCATATTTGATCTGCAGTGTGATCTGCTCATCGCTCAGATCGGGCAGATAGGAAAACTGCCCCTGCGTCAGGCGATTGCCGTGATTTGTCATCATGATATTAAACTCTCCTCAAATCCTAGACGCTGACTGTCGCGGTCGGCACGAAGTCCGGAGTGTCGGTTGAATCATAGTTGAATGTAATGTCCTTCCAGGTATCGAGCGCCGATTTCAGCGGTGAACACCATTTGGCGGCATTGGCGAGAATCTCCGGACCCTCTTTGAGATAGTCGCGTCCCTCGTTGCGCGCCTGGATCATGACTTCCAGCGCCACGCGGTTGGCGATGGCGCCCTGCTGGATGCCTTCGGGATGGCCGATGGTGCCGCCCCCGAACTGAAGCACGACATCCTCGCCAAGATAGTGGATCAGCTGGTGCATCTGACCGGCATGAATGCCGCCCGACGCAACCGGCATCACCTTGTTCAGCGACGCCCAGTCCTGGTCGAAGAAAAGACCGCTCTCGAGGTTCTGCGGCGTGTAGCCCTCGCGCAGGGTATCGTAGAAGCCCTTGATCATCAGCGGGTCGCCCTCAAGCTTGCCGACGACGGTTCCGGCATGGAGGTGGTCGACGCCGGCCATGCGCATCCATTTGCAGATCACACGGAAGTTCATGCCGTGGTTCTTCTGGCGCGAATAGGTCGAGTTGCCGGCGCGATGCAGGTGCAGGATCATGTCGTTGTTCCGGGCCCAGTTGGACATGGACTGGATCGCGGTGTAACCGACCACAAGGTCGATCATGATGATGACGGACCCGAGTTCCTTGGCAAACTCGGAGCGTTCGATCATTTCTTCCATGGTGCCGGCGGTGACATTCAGATAGTGGCCTTTCACCTCGCCGGTGGCGGCGGACGCCTTGTTTACCGCTTCCATGCAATACAGAAAACGGTCGCGCCAGTGCATGAAAGGCTGGGAGTTGATATTCTCGTCGTCTTTCACGAAGTCGAGGCCGCCTTTGAGCGCCTCATAGACGACGCGGCCATAGTTCCGGCCCGACAGGCCGAGCTTCGGCTTGGTGGTGGCGCCAAGCAGCGGACGGCCGAACTTGTCGAGACGCTCGCGTTCCACGACGATACCGGTCGAGGGACCTTTATAGGTCTTCAGATAGGCGACCGGCATCCGCATGTCTTCCAGACGCAGCGCTTTGACGGCCTTGAAGCCAAACACGTTACCGATGATCGAGGCGGTCAGGTTGGCGATGGAGCCTTCCTCGAACAGGTCCATATCGTAAGCGATGTAGGAGAAGTACTGCGCTTCGATGTCGGTGCCTTCGCCCGTGTTCGGCACTTTGTCGACGCGGTAGGCCTTGGCGCGATAGAGCTCGCAGGCGGTCAGGCGGTCGGTCCACACAACGGTCCAGGTCGCGGTTGAGGACTCGCCGGCCACGGCCGCGGCGCATTCTTCCGGGTCGACGCCCTTTTGCGGCGTGATGCGGAACATGGCGATAACGTCGGTGTCCTTGGGGACATAGTCAGGCTCCCAATAGCCCATTTTCTTGTACGGCATGACGCCGGATTGATAGCGTTCCTTGCCCTCTGAAACTGTCTGGCGGTCACTCATTGGTTTTCTCCTGATCCGGTTGGAATTATTGCTATGCGGCTTTGGCCCGGGCGATGCGGGGGTCGAGCGCGCCCGAGGCGTAGCGTTTGGCCATCTCATCGAGCGGGATGATCCTGATTTTCGAGGCTTTGCCGGCGGTGCCGAAGCGCTCGAAGCGGTCGCGGCAAAGCGCTTCCATCGCGTCGATGGCGGGTTGCAGGAATTTGCGCGGATCGAATTGCTGCGGGTTTTCGCATGCCAGCTTGCGGAATTGCCCGGTCATCGCCATGCGGCAGTCGGTGTCGATATTGACCTTGCGCACGCCGTTGCGGATGCCGCGCTCGATCTCTTCCACCGGCACCCCATAGGTCTGCGGCATGTCCCCGCCGAACTCGTTTATGATGTCCTGCAACTCCTGGGGCACCGAGCTCGATCCGTGCATCACCAGATGGGTGTTGGGGAGTTTGGCGTGAATTTCCTCGATCACCCGCATGGCGAGGATGTCGCCATCGGGCTTGCGCGAGAATTTATAGGCCCCGTGCGAGGTGCCGCAGGCAATCGCCAGCGCATCGACCTTGGTGCGGGAGACAAAATCGACCGCCTGGTCCGGGTCGGTCAGAAGCTGGTCTTGCGAAAGTTTTCCCTCCGCGCCGTGGCCGTCTTCTTTTTCGCCCTCGCCGGTCTCCAGCGATCCCAGGACGCCAAGCTCGCCCTCGACGGAGGCGCCAACCCAGTGAGCCATGCGCGAAACCCGTTCGGTGATCTCCACATTATAATCGTAGGAGGCGGGCGTTTTCATGTCGGCCTCAAGCGAGCCGTCCATCATGACGGAGGTGAAGCCATGCTGGATGGCGGTCATGCAGGTGGCTTCGTCATTGCCGTGATCCTGATGCATACAGATCGGAATCTCGGGATACATCTGGGTGAGCGCATCGATCATTTTCGCCAGCATGATGTCGCCGGCATAGGCGCGCGCGCCCCGGCTCGCCTGCATGATGACGGGCGCGTCGCAGGCCTTGGCCGCCAGCATGATGGCCAGCCCCTGCTCCATGTTGTTGATGTTGAAGGCGGGGACGCCGTAGCCATTCTCCGCCGCGTGGTCCAGCAGTTGCCTCAAGGTTATGCGTGCCATCTTGCTCTCCTGATCCGATGAATTTCTATTTCCCGCGGGCGCTCTTCGCCGCTTTCGCCACGGCTTTTGCGGTAATGCCGAACTTTTCATAGAGCGCGCCGATGGGCGCGGAGGCT
>QIGN01000163.1 GCA_003228955.1 Hyphomicrobiales bacterium | reverse complement strand
GCCAGATCGTTGCCGCCGAAGCGCTTGACCTCGCGGATGCCGGTGGGGCTCGTGACGTTGATCTCGGTGAGATAGTCGCCGATGACGTCGATGCCAACGAAAATAAGCCCGCGTTTTTTCAACTCCGGCCCGAGCCGCTCGCAGATTTCGTGATCGCGCGCCGAGAGATCGACGGGCTTGGGCGTGCCGCCGATATGCATGTTGGAGCGGGTCTCGTCCGGGGCCGGTACGCGGTTGATGGCGCCGGCCAGCTTGCCGTCGATGAGGATGATCCGCTTGTCGCCCGCGCGCACCTGGGGGAGATATTGCTGCACCATGAAGGGCTCGCGCAGCATGAGCTGGAACAGCTCGACCAGCGAGGCCAGATTGGTGTCGTCTTCCTTCAGGAAGAATACAGACTCCCCGCCATTGCCGTAGAGCGGCTTGATGATGATGTCCTTGTATTCGGCGCGGAACGCTTTTACGTCCTCGAGCGAGCGGGTCACCATGGTTGGCGGCATCAGGTCGAGAAAATCCAGCACGAAGACTTTCTCCGGCGCGTTGCGCACATGGGCCGGATCATTGACCACCAGGGTTTCGGGGTGGACGCGCTCCAGCAAGTGGGTGGTGGTGATGTAGCTCATGTCGAAGGGCGGGTCCTGGCGCAGATGCACCACATCCAGATCCCCCAGATCGACGGTGCGCGGGTTGGACAACGTATAGTGGCTGCCCTCGGTATCCTCCACTTTGAGCGTCTGCCCGTGGGCCATCAGCGCGCCCTTGCGCAGCGCCAGGTTCTGGGGCGTGTAATAGAAAAGATCATGACCCCGCGCCTGCGCTTCCAGCAGCAGCGCAAATGTGGAATCTCCCCGGATGTCGATCCGGTCGATCGGGTCCATCTGAAACGCGACTTTGAGGCCCATTTTGCCCTCCTTGAGGTTTTTCCGCAGGCTGGCCTTTGTCCGTGCCCGCGTCAAACCCGAAATGCCGAGGCGATATGACGCGGCCACGTCCAGGGCGCGATCAGCACCACGTCGAACGACATTTCGACATCTTGTTCCGCGCCGTTGATGGCCAGCCAGTGTTCCGCCGCGCGGGCGATGCGGGCGCGCTGGCGCGGCGTCACCGCCCAAGCGGCTTCACCTTCCGACGCCCGCGCTTTCACTTCCACAAAAGCAAGCCGTCTCCCGCACCGGGCAATGAGGTCGATTTCACCGGCGCGCGAGCGGAACCGCCGCTCGACGATCCGGAAGCCCTTTGCCTGAAGCCAGAGTGCAGCCAGAGTTTCGGCCCATTGCCCCCGGCGCTCGGCCGCGCGGCGCGCGGGCCGGTTCATGCCGAACCGTCCTTTAGCGCAAGCGCGATCTTGTAGACGCGCCTGCGCGGCGCCTTGAGCATATCGGCCACATCCTGCACGGCGTCGCGGAAGGAGGCATCGCGCAGCGCCGCCTCAAGGCGGGCGCGGATGTCCGCGTCGCTGACATCTGCTGGCGGCGGCGGGCCGGCGAGCACTACGAATTCGCCCCTGAGCGTCATTTCGTCCCGCGCCCGCGAAGCCAGCTCTTCGAAACCGCCCCGCAGCACGCTCTCATGCAGCTTGGTGAGCTCTTTTGCGATAGCCGCCTCGCGCGGGCCCAGCACTTCGCCGGCATCTTCAAGCATTGCCGTGAGCCGGGACGGGGCTTCAAAGAACACAATCGTCGCCGGGATATCGCTCAGGACCTCAAGGCGCTTGCGCCGCGCCTCGCGTTTGGGCGGCAGAAAGCCCTCGAAGAAGAAGCGGTCCGTGGGCAAACCGGACGAAGTCAGCGCCGTTAGCGCCGCCGACGCGCCCGGTATGGCGACAACCGGCAGTCCGGCCTCCAGCACCTCGCGCGCGAGCTTGAGGCCGGGGTCGGAAATGAGCGGCGTTCCGGCATCCGATACCAGCGCCACCGGTTGCCCCGCGCCGATGCTCGCGAGAATGCGCGCGCGATCCCTTGCGGCGCTGTGGTCGTGATAGGCATGGACTTCGCCCGATATTCCGAAATGGCTGAACAGCTTGCGGCTGTGGCGGGTATCCTCGCAATAGATGAGGCGCGCGCGGGAAAGCGTGGCCAGGGCCCGCAGGGACACATCCGCGAGATTGCCGATTGGTGTCGAGACGAGATACAGGCCCGGTGCGAGCGGCTTGTCCAGTTCGTCCTCAAGCGCGCCCGCGGCTCGCGCGGCGACCCGCCGGGATTGTGATCGGGCAGGGCCGGAAGCTGGAAATTTATCTCGGGGCATTTCGCAACCTACTTTGTCGACTGGTCCTATGCCATGAACCAGCCATTGCCGTCCATCTTGATGATATCCCGCCGGATGCCCGTTCTGGTTTTGGCTTGTAATTTATTTCACCGGCAGAAACACAGCTGGCTCTGGTATCTTCCCCGCGTAGACAGATGCCGTGAAGTGTCACAAAGTGGCGACAATTAGCGCCCATGCAGTGTGTTCACGCAATTTGGCGCCGGCGACCGGACGAAAAGGCTTAACTGTATTGACCCCTGCCACGACCCTTTCCGCCGACACTATGTTCGGCGCACTCAAGCGTGCGCTGCTGCTGTGCGCGGTCGGCGTTCTGGTTGCCGCCTGCGCGAGCGGCGGGTCGCGGCGCGGGCAGGTTTCGGGCGGCGTCAATGGCGAGGGTCAGTTCGGGTCGGCCCAGCCGGGTCAACCGCGCCCAAGCGTCAAGGTCGCGCTTTTGCTGCCGCTTACCGCCAAGGGGGGCGCCGCGAGTATTGCCAATGCGCTGAAACAGGCGGGTGAGCTCGCACTGTTCGATCTCGACAACCCGACAGTGACCCTGATGACCCGCGATACAAAGGGCACGCCGGAAGGCGCGCAGGCCGCCGCGACATCGGCGCTCCAGGCCGGGGCGGAACTGGTCATCGGTCCGCTTTTCTCGAAATCCGTCAAGGCGGCCGCGCAGGTTACGCGTCCCGCCAACATACCGATGATCGCTTTTTCCTCCGATCAGAGCGTGGCGGGCAACGGGGTCTATCTCCTGAGCTTCCTTGCCGGGCGCGACGTGCCCCTGATCGTCTCTTACGCCATGAGCCAGGGAAAGAGGAATTTCGGCGCCCTCATACCCAAGACGGCCTATGGCAAGATCGTGGAGCAGGCCTTCAGAAGCGCGGTGGGCAAACAGGGCGGCCAGCTGGTGGCGCTCGAACGCTTTCCGCTCGATGCCAACTCCATGCTGGAGCCGGCCAAACGGCTGGCCGAATTCGCCAAATCCGGAGACCCGTCAATCCCGCCGCGCATCGACGCGCTGTTCATTCCCGTGGGCCAGCAGACCCTGCCGACGGTCTCCGCGCTCATGCCCTATTTCGAGATAAACACCGACCAGGTGAAACTGCTCGGCACCGGGCTTTGGGACTATGCCAATGTCGGCCGCGAGAAACCCCTGAAAGGCGGCTGGTTCCCGGCGCCCGACCCAAAGGGCTGGCGCAGCTTTACCCAGCGCTATGTGAAGTCCTACGAGGCCTCGCCGCCGCGTCTGGCAAGTCTCGCCTATGACGCGGTCGGCGTCGCCATCGCCCTCTCCCAGGGCAAGCCCGGCAGGCGCTATGCAACCAATCAGCTCACCCGCGCGCGCGGCTTTGCCGGTGTCGATGGCCTGTTCCGCCTGCTGCCCGACGGCACATCCGAACGCGGCCTGGCCGTCCTTGAAGTCCAGAAATTCGGCACCCGCGTGATCCAGCCCGCGCCTCTGTCGTTCGGCCGGGCGCAGTTCTAGAGTCCGGATCCTGGACCGCTTCATGTTTTGATGGAATCAAAACCGCGATCCAGCTCTTTGTACTGGCATGTCATTTTTCCGATAACCGGTTCCCGCCCCCGACTTCGCGGGGACATGCTTATCGGTGATACGCCCTAGTTGAGCCGGCCCGAATCGAGCGGGGCCTGTCCGAATTCACCCTGGCTGAATTCATCTGGTGCTCCGAAATGGGCGAAATAGCGCGGATCGATGGATTCCACGGGCAGAATGATAAATACATCCGTGGTGCCGAATTCATGATCGATCACCGCCCCTTCGCCAACCGAAGCCCCGACCCGCAGATACCCCTTGATGAGCGGCGGCAGCTCCCTTATCGCCGTGCGCGCGCAGACTTTTTTCTCTGGCAGCATATTCATATCCACACCGATGCCGTCATGGGCCCTGACCCGCCAGCGGGCCGGCGCCAGGGCGTTGTGATGCAGGAAGCTCAGTGCCTGCGCGTGGCGGCGCGGATCGGCGCCCTCGAAACTTGCGCAGCCGAGCAGAACGTCGATGCCATGTTCGCGCGCATAGCTCCAGACACCCTGCCAGAGCAACTCGATGGTGCGGCGGCCGCGGTAGGTCTTGAGCACGCATGAGCGGCCAAGTTCCATGAAGCGGCGCTTCGGACCAGTGGCCGAGATCAGGGCGGCGATATCGTATTCGCCCTGGCTGTAGAACCCGTCATGCATCTCGGCCACGTCCTGTCGAAGAATGCGGTATGTGCCGACAACGCGCGGCCGCCGCCAGGGCCTGCGGCCCCTGGGACCGGCCCCGTGATCCAGCACCAGCAGATGATCGCATATGGCGTCGAAGGGGTCTTCGTCACGCCGCGACATCGTGGCAAGGGCGTCGGGGATCGCCGACATTTCCTCGTAGAAGACGTGATACCGCAGCCTCTGCGCGCGTCTTATATCGCTCCTGGAGCGTGCAAGGCGCACTTCCAGATTGCCAATCCGCCCATAGATTTTCGCCGGTGCGCGCCTGCCCATAAGCGGCGGGCGGAGAAGGCGGGAGCGAAATGGCAGTTTGCGCCCCGGATGCGGGCCTCCCGGCCTGGCTGGTCCTGGCCAGCCTGCAATCCCCCGGCGTCGTGTGATCATGACTAGCCTCGTCGAGTTGGAATCGCCGGCAATTCCGGATGTACGCGCCACAATTCCGGAAGGCCTGAAACAACACGAATATGGAAGCGATTCGGCCACATGTAGAGCAGCCTAGCAAACGTTTTCGGAAAAGTTGTGACGAGAGCGGGATAACTTTGAGGCGCCGCCCGAGGCTTCGCTCAGGCGCAGGTGGGTCCGCCGGCCTCGGCCTGCGCCACGTTCTGGAGCCGCCCGATCGGCTCCATGGTCCATTTTTCAAGCAGCATGTCGAGTTCCTCGCGCTCGAAGGGTTTGGCAAGATAATCGTCAAGTCCCGCTTCGAGATATTGCTCCCGGTCCTCGGGGAAGGCGTTCGCGGTCAGCGCGATGATCGGCGGGCGCTTTCCGGCGCCGGGCCCGGGGTCCGAAGAGGCATCGGCGTAGAGTTTGCGTATTTCGCGTGTGGCGTCCAGGCCGTCCATTTCCGGCATGTGGATATCCATCAGGATCAGATCGAATCCGCCCTGACTGGACAAATAGGCGGCGCGCGCCGCCTTGCAGGCCTCTTCTCCGTTGCGGGCATGAACCACATCGCAGCCCACCCGCTCCAGCATCTTGCGCGCGAGCAGCGCGTTGATGTCATTGTCCTCGGCCAGAAGGACGCGGCGCGGGCGCGCCCCGGCCGCCCCCTTTGTTCCGTCCTCGATGGCCGCCATACGGTCTGCTGCGTCATGCAGGCCGGCGCATTCGGATTGGTCCCCGGTGCTCAGTTGCGCGAACAGGGAAGCGGGCCGGGCCGGGCGCACAAGATAGGCGTCGAAACCCAGCTCCTTCAGCCGGGATATTTCGCCGCGCTGGTGGGGGTCGATCATGACGATGGACTTTACATCGCCGGCACTCCCGCGCGCATCGCGCGCCTCGCGAAGAATTCTGGCGCTGTCGTCCAGCGCGTTGGCGTCGGCGATGACCGCATCGAAGGGCGCCCCCCGGTCGGCGGCGCTCCAGACCTCGGTCTTTGCGCCATCCGGTCTGGCGCGGACAACTTCCGAGCCTGAACGCCTCAGCAGGGCCGCAACCGCGTTGGTCTCCAGCTCTCCATCGCCAATCAGGAGAATTTTGCGCCCCTCGGGCGGGCGCCAGTCATCGCGCAGCGTGGCAGTACCCTGAGCCCTTTTGAGCGGAATCATGACGGTAAAGACAGAGCCGCGCCCGGCATCGCTGGCGACGCAGATATCTCCCTCCATCATTTCCACCAGCCGTTTGGAAATGGCGAGGCCGAGGCCGGTCCCGCCATGACGGCGCGCCCGCCCGGTGTCGGCCTGCTCGAACTCGCCGAAAATCGTCTCCAGGGCGGCCGGTGTCAGTCCTTCGCCCGTGTCGCGGACGGTAAAGCTCACGGCCACCGCGCCGGCGCGCCGGGCGGCCTCGTCGTCTTCGATGCCGACTTCCAGGGTCACGCCGCCCTTGTCGGTAAATTTGATGGCGTTGGAAACGAGGTTCATAAGAACCTGCCGGATGCGCAACTCATCGCCAACCATACTGGAGGGCAAATCAGGGTCAGCATACCAGCCGATTTGCAGCCCCTTGTCATAGGCGCGCGGCGCCAGCAGCTCGACTACGCCCTGTACCGTATCGGCAAGGGCGAAGGGCGCCGGGCGCAATTCCAGCTTGCCGGCCTCGATCTTGGAGAAGTCGAGAATTTCATCGATCAGGGACAGCAGGTTTTTGGCGGATGTATTGATGGCGCGGGCATAGGTGCCCTGCTCGGGCGTCAGCTCGGTATCGGCCAGCAGGCCGGTCATCCCGAGGATGCCGTTCATGGGCGTGCGGATTTCGTGGCTCATGGCGGCCAGAAACCGGGACTTGGCGCGGTTCGCGCTTTCGGCGTCTTCGCGCGCGTCCTGAAGCACGTTTTCGGCATGGCGCTGATCGGAGATATCATGCCCGACGCACTGGGTTTCCTTCAGATTGCCCTCTTCGTCGAGAATCGGGAATTCCTTCCAGGAGAACCAGCGCGGACCCTCGGTGGTTTCGAGGGATTGCTCATAACGGTGCTCCGCCGCGTCCCGCCGTAGCACCAGGACCTCTTCATCGCTCGTTCCATCAAGTACCTTCGGCTCGAAAATGCGCCCGATCACGTCTTTCTGGCTGACCGCGAATGTGCGGCAGAAGGTGTCATTCGCGAAAGTGAGGCGGCGGGCCTCGTCCCGGCGCACGATCAGATCGCCCTGATTGTCGAGCAGGTCGCGATAGCGCGTTTCGCTCTCGCGCAACTCCCAGTGCAGATCGCGCAGGGATTCAATGCCGCCGTCAAGGCGGGTGGCCAGATGATGCAGGATCGTCCCCTGTACATTTCCCGCGCCCTGGTCCCGCTGGGTCCATAACAGGGTCGCAGCCGCGCCAGTCAGGGCCAGAGCGCCGAGCAGGAGCCCGGTCTGCGCGCCAAGCCATTGCGCGTCCTGTGCAAACGCCAGGGCGGCAATTGCCATGGCTGCAATTGCCAGGGATGCCGGTGGCGCGATAGCCTTGAAGCGGTTGCGCGCCCCATCCGCCGCGCCGGCGGGCGGACCGCCATGGCCAGGCGGGAGCACATTGTTCGTGTTGGCCGGCTTCATGTCGCCAGAGGGAGTGAATTTGTGCGGATGCTGCACGGGGACCCTAACCATACTCGCGGGGTGTGTCAGACCCCGAACGCCACAACAGGCCTCAAGACAACCAGATTTTGCTTGAGAAACCCTTACCTTCGGTGGCGGATTGCCGGGCCGCGATTGATTTTGCCCCGAAGTGCGTTAGAAAGGCGTGAAAACAGCCGCCAGGATCAGTCCCATGTCAGTTGAAGACGCCATCAAACAGACGCTTACAGACGTGTTTTCGCCCTCCGGCCTGAAGGTGCTCAATCAGTCGCATCTCCATGCGGGCCATGCCTCGTCGCCGGGCACCGGGGAGAGCCATTTCAAGGTTGAGGTCGTGTCGGATAAGTTTGCCGGCCTGTCCCGCCTGGAGCGGCACCGTCTGGTCAATGAAGCGCTTGGCGACCAGTTGGCCGGGCCGCTGCACGCGCTTTCCATTCGGGCGGTGACCCAGGCGGAGGCCGAGGGGACGTAACGTGCCGCGCCCGCGCGCCGATACGGCCTTGCGGCCAATCCTGCCGAGTGATGAAGGCTTTCTGAAAGCGCTCGGCGCCGTCGGCATGCCCCGGGACGATCTCGAGGCGTCGCGCGGAGCCTATTTTGCCCTCATGGATGACGAAGGCCAGCCGCTCGGATATTGCGGCTATGAAAAACTGGATGGCGCCCTGGCGCTCATTCGCTCCTGCGTGGTGCCGCGCGCACATCGCGGCAAAGGCGCCGGACACGCCATGATGCGCGCGCTGATCGACACTCTGGAGGCGGAAGACCTGCGTGATCTCTATCTCTTTACGCTGGATGCCGACCCGTTTTTCGCGAAGTTCGGCTTTGAGGTTATTGAGCGGGACGCCGCGCCGCAGGCAGTGCGCGCAACCTCCCAGTTCAACATGGAGTGCTGCGCGGGCGTCCCGTTCATGCGCCGCGCGCCCTAGCGGCGCCTGCTGCGGAAGAGTGCCCCGGTGTCCGGCAACTGCCGAAACCGGGGCCACACTCTATTCGCTCGCGTTGAACTATTTCGGCGCCTGGCAGTTTCCGCGGCCGTATGTTCCCTCATAGGGGCCGGTACAGATCTTGCCGGAGGTGCAGCGTGCCTGACCGCCTTCTCTGCCAGGCTTGATGTCACAACCCTGTCCCTGCGCGACAGCGGGCGATACCCAAAACATGGACGCCAGTATAATTGCCACGAATGACCATTTCATAATTTGGTTTTCCTCAATTTTCTGGCGCCGGTCCGGCCGGGTGGTTCATGACCATGTTCAGATTTCGAAGACAGGCGATTGATGCAACTCGGTAATACGTATGCTGAGTATCGCATTCATAGCGAAATTTGCATGTTGATGGCGCGCGCGGAGGCCCCCGAAGCAATACGAATGTCATCGCAGTTCAACATGGCGTGCCGCGAGGGCGCGGTGCTGATGCGCCAGGCACCCTGACCCCGGGCTTTAGGCTTCACCAGAAACCTTGCTAATTTTGATCCTCGGGCAGCGCCGGCAGCGGGTGAAAATCCACGCCCTCCTCGCGCAACGCCTTGGCCTCATCGTCCGTGGCCCGGCCATAGATGCCACGCGGCTCGGCGTCCTTATAGTGGATCTTGCGCGCTTCGCGTGCGAATTCATCCCCCACATTGTCGGCGTCCTTGAGCATTTCATTGCGGGCTTGCCGCAGGACTTCCGTGCCGCGGTCCCGGCGCAATCCCGAACGCGCGATACCGGGCGCCATCGGCGCTTTGGCGACCTTCGCCGAGCCGCATCTGGGGCATGACAGCTGTCCCTGGTTCACTTGCTTCTCGAATGCGCCGGAATCCGCGAACCAGCCGTCGAATTCGTGGGATTTGCCGCATTTCAGGCGGTAGCGGATCATGACGCCTCAACGATCCGCGCGGAAGGGAGCGCCGGGGGGGCGTCAAAATCGCGATCATGGCGCAGGGAGGGAATGCGGGCGCGGGCATCGGCGACAAGCGCGGGATCGATGTCGGCGAAGATGACCTCCGGACCGGTCCCCGCCTCGCACAATATTTCGCCCCATGGGGACACGATCAGCGAATGCCCGTAGGTGGAGCGGCCCATGTCATGGTCGCCGCCCTGAGCGGCGGCAAAGACAAAACATCCCGTTTCGATCGCCCGGGCGCGCAGCAGAATGTGCCAGTGGGCCTCGCCTGTTTGTTTTGTAAAGGCCGAAGGTACGGTTAGAAACGAGGCGCCCGCCTGCGCCAGTGCCCGGTACAGCGCGGGAAAACGCAGATCATAGCAGGTCGTCAGGCCGACCCGGCCCCAGGGCAGATCGGCCAGCACCGCCTTTTCGCCGGGCTGATAATTCTTCGACTCGCGATAGGATTCCCCACCCGGTAAATCCACGTCGAACATATGGATTTTGTCGTAACGCGCCGCGATCTCGCCTTGCGGCGCAATCAGGAAGGAGCGGTTGGCGGCCCTGGCGTCCGACACCTTGACGGCGATCGACCCGATATGAAGCCAGATGCCGAGTTCGCGCGCCAGCGCGGTGAAGCGCGCCAGGGCCAGGTTTCCTTCTTCGGGCTGTATATTGGCAAACAGCTTTTTGGTGGAGAGTTCCATCAGCGCGGTGTTTTCGGGCGTGAGGACATAGTCCGCGCCGCCCTCGCCCGCGCGCCGGATCAGCGCTTCAGCGGCGTCAAGGTTGACCTGCGGGTCGCGCCCGCCGCGCATCTGCACCAAAGCCGCCCGGAACGCCGCGTTGTCCCCGCTCATGCGATTGTCCATTCTCCTGTCCCGGCCCGACTCTACAGCCTTGGCGTCAACGGGTCGACCACGCGGGCAAGCGCCAGCACATCGACGCGCGCGGCGCCGGCGCGTTTGAGGGTCCGGGCGCAGGCATTGGCTGTGGCGCCCGTTGTGATCACGTCGTCGATTATGAGAACATTCCGGTCCGCCACGTCGCGTATCCAGCACTCCGGCACGCGAAAGGCGCCCGCCACATTGCGCCGGCGCTGCCGCGCGCTCAGCCCCACCTGGCTCGGCGTGCGCCGGATGCGCTTAAGGGCGAAAGGTCTGTCGGGAATGCTCGCGGCTTTCCCAATCGCCCGCGCAAGCAGCGCCGCCTGATTGAAACGCCGGCTCCAGAGCCGCAAACGCGCCAGCGGCACCGGGACAATGATATCCGCGCCCTCGATCACATCCGCGCCCGCATGAACCATCCAGCGGGCGAAAAGAGCCACGCCTTCATGGCGGTCGCCATATTTCAGGGCGTGAATCAGCTCGCGCATCACCCCGTCATAGCGCGCCACGGCCCGGGCGCGGTCATAGACGGGCGGGTCCGCGAGCGCGGAGGCGGAAACCACCAGTTCATCCGAGGGAAAGGGCAGCGGGATGCCGAGCCGGTCACAGCGCGGCGGCTCGATAAAATCGACCCCGGACCAGCACCGTGCGCACAGACCGCCATACCCCTGCACCGAGCCCCGGCACACCAGACACAGAGGCGGCAGAATGAAATCCGCCACCTTGAGCGCGGCCCCGGCGCACCGGGCCCTGAACCGGCTGGCACGGCCCTGTCCGGCACGCGCGCGGGCGATGTCTTGCGTTTGCTCACTCATTGACGTGACCTGCCATGTCCCCGCGATAGGGCGGGGCATCTCAAAGAAGATGCTATGATAGAGGCAAGCGCCTGGTGAGGCCAGTCGCAGGCGGTTGTTTGCCGGAGCTGTTTTTCGATAAAAGCGGAAGAGCCCGGCCACCCGCTCCCCCCTGCCCAACCACCCCAAGGGTACACTCACGGGGTGGTTGGGCAGGGGGGAGCGGGTGGCCGGGAACAAGGCGGGAAAGCGCCCGTGACGGAAAACCCATGACGGACACACCACAGACAATCTTCGACAGGGCATTGCTGGCGCGGCGCAGGGCGCGCGCGGCGCGAAACATACAGGCCCATGATTTTCTGCTGCGCCGCGCGGGCGAGGACATTGAACTGCGCCTCGGCGCGGTATTGCGCGAATTTCCCCTCGCCCTCAATCTGGGCGCTCACCACGGAGTGCTGACGCGAATTCTGGGCAAGGATACGCGCATTGGACAGATTGTCAGCGCCGACCCCTGCGCGCCGCTGCTGAGGCAATGCGAAGGCGCGCGGGTCCGCTGCGAGGAAGACATGCTTCCCTTCGCCAATGGCTCCTTCGATCTCGCCGTTTCCGGGCTGTCCCTGCATCTGGTCAATGACCTGCCCGGCGCGCTCATCCAGATCAGGCGCGCGCTCAGACCCGACGGGTTGTTTCTGGCCGCGGTTCTGGGCGGGCGCACCCTCATTGAGCTGCGCGAGGCGCTCGGCGTGGCCGAGGAGGAAATCGACGGCGGGGTCAGCCCGCGCGTCGCGCCGTTCGGCGATGTGCGCGACTATGGCGCCCTGCTGCAACGCGCGGGCTTCGCGCTCCCCGTCACCGACGCGGATGTGGTGGAAGTCACCTATGCGTCGGCCTTCGATCTGATGCACGAGCTTCGGGCCATGGGTGCAAGTAATATGCTCACCGCCCGGCGTAAACGGCCTCTAAAGCGCGGTGTATTGATGCGGGCGGGCGAAGTCTATGGCGAAAGGTTCCCCGCGCCGGGGGCACGCATTTCCGCGACCTTCGAGATCATTCACCTGACCGGCTGGGCGCCCGGCCCCTCGCAGCCCAAGCCCCTGCGCCCCGGCAGCGCCACCGCGCGCCTCGCGGATGCTTTGGGCACACAAGAGCGCTCAACGGGGGAAAAGGCCGGGCCGGCAGACAAAAACAGGCCCTAGGTCATGGACTCATTCACGTTTTGACGGAAACACAAGGACATTTTCCGAGCGCGGCGGTCCAGCTGATCCGTCATGCCCGGATTTATTCCGGCAATGACATTGGAGGTTGGGCGATTCAACCAAAAACGGAAACCCTCTAGCCAAACTGCCCGTGGCAGCGCTTGTATTTTTTGCCCGAGCCGCAGGGGCACGGAGCATTGCGGGGAACTTTGCCCCATGTGGAAGGATCGGCGGCGTTTCGCGCGGCGCCCTTCTTGCCGCCCGGTTTGCCCGCGCCTTTGCGTTCCGCGGCGAAGCTATCCTCTCCGGTGATCGGCGAGATGTGATGCCCCTCCATTTCCGGCAAATCGGCCATTTCCAGCATTGGCGCTTGTTCTTCAGGCGCCAGCTCGACATGGGAAAGCTGCCCCGTCACCGCCTGGCGCAACTCATTCAGGAGCGTCTCGAACAGCGTGAAGCCTTCGGTCTTGTATTCGTTGAGCGGGTCGCGCTGGCCGTATCCACGCAGTCCGATGACCTGGCGCAGATGCTCCAGTGTCACCAGATGCTCCCGCCACAGATGGTCCAGCGTCTGCAACAGCACCGCTTTTTCGACCTGCCGCATGGTATCGGGTCCAAACTCAGCAGCCTTTTTGGCTGCCGCCCCGTCGACTTTCTCGATGAGGCGTTCATGTATTTCCACATCGGCAATGCCCTCTTCGGCCGCCCACTTCTCGATCGGCAGTTTGAGGTTGAAGATCTTTTCGACCTCCTCGTTGAGTCCGGCCGCGTCCCATTGCTCCGCATAGGCCTTTTCGGGGATATGCTTGGCAATCAGGGTGTCGACCACCTCATGACGCATATCGGCGATGGTTTCGGACACATCCGCGTCGTCCATCAAATCGAGCCGCTGCTCGAAGATGACCTTGCGCTGGTCGTTCATCACATCGTCGAATTTGAGAATGTGCTTGCGGGCGTCGAAGTTGCGGGCCTCGACCTTTTGCTGCGCCTTTTCCAGTGCCTTGTTGATCCAGGGATGGATGATGGCCTCGCCTTCTTCGAGGCCCAGCTTCTGGAGCATTCCGTCCATGCGGTCGGAACCGAAAATGCGCATCAGGTCGTCATCGAGCGAGAGATAGAACTTCGAGTGACCCGGATCGCCCTGGCGGCCCGAGCGGCCCCGCAGCTGATTGTCGATACGCCGGCTTTCATGGCGCTCGGTGCCAACGACATAGAGACCCCCGGCATCGAGAGCCAGCTGCTTTTTCTTTTCGACATCGGCGGCGATCTTTTTGCGCTGGGCGTCGATCTGTTTCTGCGTTGGCTTCTTGCTCTTGGATTCCTGCGCCTCGATCCACTGCTCGATGAGCATTTCGGGGTTGCCGCCAAGCTGGATATCGGTGCCGCGCCCGGCCATGTTGGTGGCGATGGTCACGGCGCCCGGCACACCCGCCTGTGCGATAATATGGGCTTCCTGCTCATGATAGCGGGCGTTCAGAACCTGGATGTCCTTGAGCTTGTCCTCGCGCAGAAGAGCGGCAAGCTGCTCGGATTTCTCAATTGACGTTGTCCCGACCAGAACCGGTTGACTGCGTTTCCTGCAATCCTTGATGAGCTCCATGATCGCGATGTGCTTCTCCTGCTGCGTGCGGTAGACCTCATCGTGATCGTCGAGCCGTATCATGTCCTGGTTGGTCGGAATTTCAAGCACGTCGAGCCCGTAAATGTCCATGAACTCGTCGGCTTCGGTCACCGCCGTTCCGGTCATGCCGGCGAGTTTGTCATACAGCCGGAAATAATTCTGGAAGGTGACGGAAGCCAGGGTCTGATTCTCGGGCTGGATGGAGACATGCTCCTTGGCCTCCAGCGCCTGATGCAGCCCTTCCGAATAGCGCCGGCCCTCCATCATGCGGCCGGTAAACTCGTCGATAATGACAACCTGGTCGTCTTTTACGATGTAGTCGCGGTCGCGCTGAAACAGCTTGTGGGCCCGCAGCGCCTGGTTCACATGGTGGACCACGGTGACGTTTTCGACATCGTAAAGCGATTCACCCTTGAGCACTCCTTCCTCGGTCAGGATTTTCTCCACATGCTCATTGCCCGCTTCAGTGAGCGCAACGGTCTTCATCTTCTCGTCGACCTCGAAATCGCCCTCGACAAGCCGGGGGATAAAGGCGTCGACGGTATTGTACATGTCCGAGCGGTCCTCGACGGGTCCGGAGATGATGAGCGGCGTACGCGCTTCGTCGACCAGAATGGAATCGACCTCGTCGACGATCGCGAAGACGTGGCCGCGCTGGACCATTTCGTCGGTGGAGTATTTCATGTTGTCGCGCAGATAATCGAAACCGAATTCGTTGTTGGTTCCGTAGGTCACATCGCAGGCATATTGTTCCTTGCGCTGGGCGTCGTCGAGATCATGCACAATGGTGCCGACGGTGAGACCCAGAAATTCGTAGACTGCTCCCATCCATGCCGCGTCGCGCCGCGCCAGATAGTCGTTCACAGTGACCACATGCACGCCCTTGCCGGCGAGCGCATTGAGGTATACCGCCAGGGTCGCGACAAGGGTCTTTCCCTCCCCGGTTTTCATTTCCGCGATATTGCCGTCATGCAGGACCATCCCGCCAGTCAGCTGGACATCGAAGTGACGCTGGGACAGGGAACGCTTGGCGGCTTCGCGAACGGTCGCGAATGCGGGCACCAGCAATGCGTCCAGCTCCGCCCCTTCATCCACCTGTTTGCGGAACTGCACGGTACGGGCGCGCAATTCGTCGTCGGTCAGTTTTTCCAGCTCGCCTTCAAGCGCATTAATGGCGGCGACATTGTCGTCATAAATTTTGAGCTTGCGCTCATTGGATGATCCGAACACCTTGCCGGCGATCACGCCAAAGGAAACCATGTGCGGTCCTCTCGGTCCTTGAAATTGCGCGCCACGATATGTGGCGGCATATTAACTCTCGCACCCGTGATCCAAACAAGGACCCCCCCCGCGCGATGCCGTCCGGCGACGAAATTCCGCGCGGGGCCTCGCGTAAGGAGAATGCAGTGCCGGCGCCCGGCGTTCAATATCACGAAGCGGGCTGGGTTGCCTGACAAATAAGTAGGCCCCCCGGTCTTGTCAACGCGAGGCTGCGCTTCGTTAAGGGTAATGCAAATTGATGTGATTGTTTGCAAACGCCGCTTGGCAACACATGGCGGCAAATTGTAAGAAGGCGTAAAGCAAAAACCGATTGCGCGACAATCACCCCCCGATGGCGGCGTTGCGCGGGTCCGAACCCGTGAAATGCACGCCCCTCCGGGTTTGCGCAGAACCGTTGAGAGGATATGTTCCGTGAAGCTGTTACAGACACTAATCGCCGCCGCCGGTATTGCAATGTTTATGAATAGCGGTGTCCTGGCCCAGAGCAAGGTGGTCGCAAAGGTCAACGGACAGGAGATTACCGAACAGGATATCGAGTTCGCCCGCCGCGAAATCGGCGAGCAGATCGCCAGTGTTCCCGAGGCCCAGCGCAACAGCAGTCTCCTGATGTATATTATCGAGAACCAGCTTCTCGCCGACGCGTCGGCTGCCGAAAAGCTGAACGAGGGGCCCGATGTCGAGAAACTGTTGAAATATTATCGCCGCCGGGCGCTGCATGATCTGTATTATCAGCGCAGGATTCGCGATGCCATTGACGACTCGGCGGCGAAAAAGCTCTATGACAAGGAAGTCGCCAAATTGAAGCCGCAGACCGAAGTCAAGGCGCGGCACATCCTCGTCAAAACCGAAGCCGATGCGCGCGATATCATCGAGCGCCTTGGCCGGGGGGCTGATTTCGGCAAACTGGCGCAGGAAAAATCGACCGGGCCAAGCGGCTCCCAGGGCGGCGATCTGGGGTATTTCTCAAAAGGGCAGATGGTTCCCAAATTCGATGAGGCCGTGTTCAAACTCAAAAAGGGGGAGACTTCGGAGCCCGTCCAGACCCGGTTCGGCTGGCATGTCATCAAGGTTGAGGACAGGCGCCAGAGCAAGGCGCCGGATTTTGCCGAGGTCAAGGACAATCTGAGGACCGGCCTTGTGCGCCAGAAAGCCGTCGAGGTTATCGATGCCCTGCGCAAGTCGGCCAAGATTGACATTCTCGATGCGGATATGAAGAAAGCAATCGAGGCGGCGAGCCGGCGCGGGAGCGCGTTCCAATAGGACGGTTTTACCGTCCCGGCGGACTTGCCTGACCACCCGCTCCATTGAAGATTGGATTTGCGCGTGTCCGTTTCGCCATTCGCTCCACGCAAACTTGCCCGGTTGCCCGCGATCGAGGGTGTGCGCCTGGCCGCCTGCGAGGCGGGTATCCGCTATGCGGGCCGCAAGGATCTGATGCTGGCGCTGCTCGCGCCGGGCACCGCTGTTGGCGGAGTCCTCACCCGCTCAAAAACGGCGTCGGCGCCGGTTGACTGGTGCCGGGAGCGCCTGGCGGGCGGAACCGCCCGGGTGCTGGTCGTGAATTCCGGCAATGCCAACGCCTTCACCGGGATGAAAGGCCATGACGCCGTGCGCGCGACGGCCGAAGCGGCGGCCATCGCGGCGGAATGCGCCGTGGAAGAGGTGTTTCTGGCCTCCACGGGCGTGATAGGCGAGCCGCTCGACCCGTCCAGCTTCACAGGAAAAATCGCCGATCTTGCGCTCGCCGCACATCCGGGCGAATGGGAGAGCGCCGCCCGCGCCATCATGACCACCGACACCTATCCCAAGCTGGCCACGCGCACTGTAACGATTGACGGGCAGGATGTGACCGTGAACGGCATCGCCAAGGGGGCAGGCATGATCGCCCCCGACATGGCCACCATGCTGGCCTTCATTTTCACCGATGCGCCCCTGTCCGCCGCCGCCGCGCAAGGGCTGTGCGAAGCGGGCGTGGCGGACACATTCAACGCCATCACCATCGACAGCGATACATCCACAAGCGATACGGTGCTGCTGTTCGCCACCGGCGCGGCCGGCGCGCGCGGCGTTGCCAGGCTGGACAGCGCGGACGAGGCCCGAAGCGCCGGGCTTGGCGCGGCGGTGGAGGAGGTCATGCTCGATCTTGCCCATCAGGTGGTCAGGGACGGTGAAGGCGCATCCAAGTTCATCGCCATCACCGTCGAGGGCGCGGAAACCGAGCAGGCCGCGCGGCGCATCGGATTTTCCATCGCCAACTCACCGCTGGTGAAGACCGCCTTCGCCGGAGAAGACCCAAATTGGGGCCGGATTGTAATGGCGGTCGGCAAGGCGGGCGAGGCGGCGGACCGGGACAGGCTGGCGATCTGGTTCGGGACCATTGAGGTCGCCGCCAATGGTGAGGTGGCGCCGGGATATACTGAAGGCGACGGCGCCGCCTATATGAAAGGCGCGGAGCTGGAGCTGCGCGTGGATGTGGGCGTGGGGTCCGCCGCGTCAACGGTTTGGACCTGCGATCTGACGCCGGACTATATTTCCATCAACGCCGACTACCGCAGTTGACGTAGTTTGATGGCGGGTGAAACTCACGGTTTGTAAACCTTGGTTCAGAATTTACACGCTTTGCTATCACAGTTTTAACCCTGCCACTCTAGGCTCGAAGGATCGAACGTGCCGAAACGGATTTGCCTGGTTGTCGCTTGTGCAATGGTGGATGAAGACAATCGTGTGCTCATCGCCCGGCGGCCGGAGGGGCGCCACATGGCGGGCCTCTGGGAATTTCCGGGCGGCAAGGTCGAGGCGGATGAGCTTCCCGAAGAGGCTTTGATCCGCGAGCTGGAAGAGGAGTTGGGAATTGACGTGACGCGGAGCTGTCTGGCGCCGCTGACCTTCGCAAGCCATGCCTATGACGGGTTTCATCTGCTGATGCCGTTTTACATCTGCCGGCAATGGGACGGAGAAGTTGAGGCGAGGGAAGGACAGGAGTTGGCCTGGGTGCGGCCCAACCGGCTGAGCGGATACGACATGCCGCCGGCCGATGAGCCGCTCAAGGCAACATTGAGAGACCTGCTGTAGAACGCTGGCGGGATGAACACCGGGCGAAGACACGAACAGGAGTTCGTAGCGATGAGTGAAAAAAAAGACATGGGGCCCAAGGCTCTCAATCTGAAGACCTTTTTCGCCGAAGAGTGCGCGGGGGTCACATCAATCGAATATGGCATCATCGCCGGTTCGCTGAGCATTGCCATCGTAGCCAGCGTCAATGCGCTCGGCTCCGAGGTCGTCAATCTGTTCAACTCCGTTCTGGGTAACTTCTAGAGCACCATCCGTTCTTCGGCTGCGAAGCGCCTAGCGCTGATACACCACCTGCACGGTGTGCAGCGAGGTGCCCCGGAAGGCGGCCTCGCATCCCGCGAGATAAAACAGCCACATCCTTTTGAAGCGCTCGGGATACCTGTCGTGGTCCAGCCCGGGATAGTTGGCGAGGAAACGCGTGCGCCAGTGGGCCAGCGTCAGGGCGTAGTTGAGGCCGGAGTGCCGGTAGGGCCCCGCCTCCACCCGCAGTCCGGCGCGCGCGGGCGCGGCGATCATGTCCTGGGCCGCGGGCACTTCGCCGCCGGGAAAGATATAGCGCTCCAGCCAGGGAATGATCGGACCGAAGGGCCAGTCGGCCATCGAATGCACCAGCGCCTTTCCGCCCGGCTTCAGCAGGGTGTGGATGGCCTCGAAGAAGGTATCGAACTGGGCGTGCCCGACAGCTTCAAACATGCCGATCGACACGATCCGGTCGAACGTACCGGCATGTTCTTCCGCAAAAGTCCGGTAGTCCGCCACCTGGAAGTCGACCTTCATCTGCTGGCCGGCGGCTCGGGCCTGTGCGAGTTCGATCTGCTGCGCCGCAAGTGTAATTCCGGTGGCCTGCGCGCCGCGCCGGGCGGCCTCGATGGCGGTCGCGCCCCAGCCGCAGCCGATATCGAGGAAACGGGCGCCCTTGAACAGTTCGAGCCGGTCCAGCGTCACCTCGATCTTGCGGTGCTGCGCCGTTTCGAGATCCCAGTCCGGATCGTCGAAAAAGGCGCAGGTATAGACCATGTTTTCATCGAGGAAGGAGCTGAACATGTCATTGCCGCGATCATAGTGATGCGAGGAATCGGCGTGGGCGCTGTCTGGATCGTTGGTGTCGTGGCCCCTGCCGAGGCCGCGCGCGATCGAATGATAGACCTTTTCAACCCGGCGCAGTTCCGGTGACCCGTGCTGCATCAGCGCGCGGATGAACGGCTCGAGCCGGTCCGGCGCAATGTCCCATTTCTTGCCGACAAAGGTTTCGCCGAGGCCAAGCGAGCCGCGCAGCACCCAGTCGCGCCAGAGTCCGGGGCTGAGCACTTCGATTTCGAAGCTCTCGCCGGTGCTGAAGCTAAAGGCCGCCCGGGTCTCCCTGACCTCAACCTCAACGCCATGCTGGGCCAGACGGCCCGTCACCAACCTCTGAAACATCGCTTTCCTTCCCTGCCGGACCGTTTCCGGCGACATCTTCAAGCAACCGCCAGGATCCATTTATGGAGTCTCCTGCGCGTGATTGTACCGCCCCCGCCCTGCTCGGTAAATCGGCACGAAATATAATACCTGACTTTTGGCGATGCCCGGCATCGGCGCGTCGCGGAATTGACTTCGCCCAACCCATATGTATCCATCTTCCCTGTCCAACAGGTCAGAATTCGGATCTGCAATCGATATTGGGGGGGTCGAAAATGAGACTTTTGTTGGGAATGTTGGTGTCGCTGTTTGTTGTCCAGCAGGCCGAGGCCAAGCCAGCGCGTTGTTACACAAGCGATGATGGCTACTATAATTGCAATTTCCGCGGGTTTGACGGCAATGGCAGTTTTGTCATCTCGGCGCCAAACAGGCCGACGATTACATTGACGATCGTCAGAACTGGCGTGGCGTATGGATCCGCGGATTTTGGGACTGGCCGCGTTGTCAACCTTCCAGGACCGTATCTGCGTTCGCTTCAGGACCGCTCCTGCTGGGTCAATAATGCAACCCAAGATAAGGTATGCGCCTGGTAGAAAAGCGCCTTGGCGGACGGCCGGACAAATCGCTCCGGTTTTGTTTGGCGGCACGCAACGCATGCCGAATCCGCCTGCCGTAACGAATAGCCCAGCCGCGGACTTCCCGCCAAAAACCACCTGATCCACATGAGGACCAGGTTGCCTCCCCGATGCAATCTGGCGCGGCGGCGCAAAAGGCGCTATTCGGGAGAGACTTTCCAGCCAGCAAAGCGCCTGAGGGGCCTCAATCCATGACTGCCGACCAAATCACACTCTTCACCCTTCTGGGCGCGGTTTTCGCGCTGCTGATCTGGGGCCGCATCCGCTATGACATCGTCGCCTTCGGAGCGCTTGTGGTGGCCGTCGGCGTTGGTGTCGTCGATCAAAACGCAGCCTTTGCCGGCTTCGGACACCCGGCGGTTATCATTATCGCGCTGGTGCTGGTGGTCAGCAGAGGCCTTGTGAATTCAGGCGCCATCGAGGCGGTGGCGCGCCATGTGGTCGACGCCTCGCGCTCGCTGTTCAGCCATATCGCCATCATGGCCGGCGTCGGGGCCGCGCTCTCCACCGTCATGAATAATGTCGGCGCGCTGGCGCTGATGATGCCGCTCGATGTGCAGGCCGCCGCCAAGGCGGGGCGCTCGCCATCGCTCACCCTCATGCCGCTTTCTTTCGCCACCATCCTCGGCGGGCTGGTGACGCTGATCGGCACACCGCCCAATATCATTATCGCCAGCTTCCGCGAACAGGAATTGGGTGAGGCTTTTAAAATGTTCGACTTCGCGCCCGTCGGCATCGTCGCCGCTGTCGCCGGCGTCCTCTTCGTGGCGCTCATCGGATGGCGGCTTCTTCCCGCCGAGCGGCGCGAGCGGGACAGCGGCGCGGAGCTGTTCGATGTCTCCGACTATATCGCGGAAGTTCGCGTCAAGACGGACTCGAAAACCATCGGCAAGCAGGTGCGCGAGCTGGATGACGTGGTCGAGGAGATCGGCTGCGTCATCGTCGGGCTGGTTCGCCGGGGCAAACGCCTCCCCGGCCAGGCACGGCGTCAGATCGTGCGCAAGGGCGATATTCTTGTCATACAGGGCGCGCCGCAGACTATCGAAGAACTCATCGGCGCGCTCGGCCTGGAATTTGCCGGGGGGGACAAGCATCGCGGGATTGTGGGCGGCGGCGACACCGGATTGCTCGAGGTCGTTGTGCAGGAAACCTCGCGCATCAACGGGCGCTCCGCGCTTGATGTCCGGCTGCTCTACAATCATGGCGTCACCCTGCTCGGTGTCTCGCGCCAGGGCCGCAGGTTCCATGACCGCGTCCGGCAGCTGAAAATCAGGCCCGGAGACATTCTGCTGCTGTTCGGCGCCAATGACCGCCTGGGCGAAATCGCCGAGTGGCTCGGCGCGCTGCCCCTGGCGGAGCGCGGCCTTAAGGTCATCAAGCGCGAAACCGCGTGGCTGGCGGTCGGCATATTCGCTGCCGCCATCGTGCTGGCGAGTTTCGAGCTGGTTTACCTGCCCATCGCCCTGGCCGGGGCCTGCGTCCTCATGGCGCTTCTGGGCATCGTGCCGGTACGCAATCTCTATGACTCCATCGAGTGGCCGGTCATCGTTCTGCTGGGGTCGCTCATTCCCATTGGCAACGCGTTGCAGGAAACCGGCGGCACGGCGCTCATCGCCGATGGCATTGTCACGCTCACCGCCGGGGCCGCGCCCTGGGTGGTGCTCACGGTGCTGATGGTGGTCACCATGACCCTGTCGGATGTGCTGAACAACACCGCGACGGCAATCGTCGCCGCGCCCGTCGCCGTCACCATTGCCGAGCGGCTCGCCGTCAGCCCGGACCCGTTCCTGATGGCGGTGGCGATCAGCGCTTCCTGTGCGTTCCTCACCCCTATCGGGCACAAGAACAACACCCTCATCATGGGGCCGGGCGGCTATCAGTTCGGCGATTACTGGCGCATGGGCCTGCCGCTGGAAATTCTGGTGATCGCGGTTTCGGTGCCGATGCTGCTGATCGTCTGGCCATTTTAGCGGCCTGTTGAGGTCAGTAGGCCGCGGTGAACCTGGCCCGATGGTGTTTGGGCCGCTCGGCCTCGTCGAGAAGTGCGACGGCGAAATCCTCCATCGAAATTGCCGAAAGACCACTCGCGTCGACCAGTAACTCATCGGACCCAAGCCTGAAGGATCCCGTGCGGATCCCGGGTGTCAGCTGCGCGGGCGGGCTGATATAGGTCCAGTCCGTGCGTGTTTCGGCGCGGCAGACATCGTGCTGCGCAAAACAGGCCCGGGCGATATCCAGCACAGCCCCGGGAAGGAAATCCGGCGCGGCCAGCACCGTTGTATCGCCCCGGCCGGGCATCTTCAGGCTTGCCGCCCCGCCTACGATCAGCACGCGAATGCCGGATTGCGCGACCCCCTCCAGAATGGTTTTGGTGATCGCGGCCAGCTGGTCCTCGCTGCCCGCTGGCGGCCGGATCGCACTGATCGCAATGTCCTGTCCGGCGGTCAGCCGGGCCACGTCCCCGGCGTTTCCCGCATCACCCGAGCGGGCTTTGGCCTGCGCGGGCAATTTATTGAATTGCGCCGGATCACGGACTATGGCCGTCACCTCATGGCCGCGCGACAGGGCTTCAGCCGCGACGCGGCTTCCAACGGCTCCCGCGGCTCCAAATACCGTGATACGCATCGTTTTTCTCTCCTTCATGAGTGGGTTTGCGATGAGTTGTGCGTGCCCGAAGCGGCGCCCGGCTGCGAACGCCCGGCATGCTGGCTGAGCCAGACACTGCCAAGAACGATAGCCACGGCGAGGAACTGCAATGGGCTGAGAGCCTGGCCGAGAACCCACCAGCCCAGAACGACCGCCGTCAGGGGGCTGAAAAACCCAAGCGCGGCCGCCACTGAAGGCTCGAGCCGCGCGATGCCTCTGAACCAGAGAAAATAGGTGAACGCCGCGCCGATCAGGCCAAGATAGAGGAAGCCGAGAATGTTGGCGGGCGTGAGTTCCGGCAATGCCGGTTCAAGCCAGATTGCCGCCGGGAGCAACAGAATGCCGCCCGCGGTCAACTGCCAGGCCGTGAACACCAAAGGTGATACAGGTGGTTGCCACCGGCGGCTCAAAACCGTGCCACAGGCCATCGACAGCGCACCGGCAATGCCTGCCGCGAGACCGAGAGGATCAAACGCCGCGCGAGGCGTCAGGATCAAAAGCGCGACCCCGCCCACCCCGGCGATGGCGGCGGCAATGGACAAGGAGCGAATGGCCGATCCCAAAAACATGCGCGCGAGAAAAATCACAATCAAGGGCTGGATAGCGAAAACCGTTGCCGCCACGCCCCCCGGCAACCGGTAGGCGGCAATAAACAGCAACCACCAGAAGATCGAGAAATTGAGCGCGCCGAGCAGGAATATTCTGAACCACCAGATCCCGGCAGGCAGCCGGCGCGCCACCAGCAGGAGCAAAAAACCCGCGGGCAGCGCCCGCAGCATGGCAATTGTCAATGGATATCCGGCGGGCAGGAGTTCGGTCGTCACCAGATAGGTGCTGCCCCAGACCAAATGAGGAATAGCGGTCAGCAGCAAATCGGTGTTGCGCGCCATGATCGGACATCCTTGGAGTTTATCTTGACGTCAAGATAGTGGATTATATCTTGACGTCAACATTTATTTGCGGATGATGCGGCAATGGATGCTGTCGACGAAATTCTTGCGCAATGGAACCAGGAGCGGCCTGAGTTGGATGTGGCGCCAATGGGGCTGGTCGGCCGCCTGAAACGGATTTCCCGGCATCTGTCGCGCGAGATGGACAAGACATTCGCCGCCCACGGGCTGAACGGCGCGAGTTTCGATGTCCTGGCGACTTTACGCCGCTCCGGTCCGCCCTACCGGCTTTCGCCGGGTGACCTGCTGGCGACCATGATGGTGACTTCAGGGACAATGACCAACCGGCTCGACCGCCTTGAACAGGCAGGACTGGTAAAGCGGGTGCACAATCCGGAGGATGGCAGGAGTGTCATCATTTCTCTCACCGGCAAGGGCCTCGCCATCGTCGATGCGGCTGTCACAGCGCATGTGGAGACCCAGGCCAGGCTGACGTCATGCCTGTCCGTGGAAGAGCGCGCGGCCCTGAATGGCCTGCTGGCCAGCTTCCTGAGAGGCTTTGAGGAAAATTGACCGGCCGTCTTCCAGTAGATTGACTTCGTGCCGGAAGCGGCTCTTTTTTTGTACCGAGCGCCGGCTGAATGTTTTAGCGGCTGAGCCGGGAATTCGCCCGGAAGGCAAAACCGGCGACGGAAGGGGTTGCCGGCGCGAAGCCGAACATGCCGCCCCCGCCGATTGTGGCCTGTGACGCGGCGCTCGTGGCTGGCCTGTTCGCAACATTCGTTCCAGGCGCCCCGGCGCCGGCTGCCCGGGATATCGGCGCGCGCGGCATGGCTTTGACCATAAGGGGCTCATATTTGGGGCAGGCGGCGGCCGCGTTCGCGGGAGGACCATTCACAAAATTCGCGTTTATGACATAACGCTTTTCGCAAAAATCGACTTTGGGCGGCAGCTGGGTCTCTTCAAACGCCCTGTAACCCTGCAACAGATTGTTCCGCCAGAAATTATAGGCCTCGTGGCGCCTGAATTTCTTCATGTTCGCGGGTGTCATGCGGAAGGGAAAGGCCTGAACATCGAAGGCTTTCTGGCCGCCGGCGAAGGCCTCGCGGGCCAGCGCGTAAATCTCCTCGATCAGCACATCCGTCATCGCGTAACATCCGATGGATTTGCAGTCGCCATGCACCATCAGAAATGTGCCGGTGCGCCCGTTCGCTCTGTCATAGGCGTTCGGAAAGCCGAGATTGAAGGACAGGTGAAACTGGCTTTTCGGGTTCATCTGTCTGGCGGCAACCTTGTAGAAACCCTCCGGAGACTGCAGGTCGCCCTCCATGAATTTCGGGCCGAGCGAGCCCGAGAAGGTGCAGATGGGATAGGTCTTGAAGTGGTAGTACCGGCCATCGGCCTTGGCCTTCCAGACCTCAAGCTCCGACTCCTGTTTGAAAATACGCACGAAAATCGGGGCGTCCTCGCGCATGTCCTTCTTCGCGAGCAGCGCCTTGGCCTGCGCGGGAAGCGGCAGCAGATGCGGCGGAATCACCTGGCTGCACCCGGCGAGTATCCCCGCGGCAAGTATCGCGGCCAGAGCTGGCAGTTTGGTAGAGTGACCCATGCGATGTGCCCCCTAAAGCACAACGTTCACCATCCAATAGAACAGGTTAATACGAAGTTACCAAAAAATAAAAGTCCCTGTGAACTCACCCGCTGCTGGTGTGTATCCCGCAATATAGTGAAAGCGGGGGCGGGTTTTTGTCGCCAACGGGGCAAATTGAGGTCCATTTTGCGGCGGCCTGCGGTTTTACGGCGCCGTATCTCAGCCGCACGAAGCCGTGCAGGCGACCGGACGGCGGGAGATGACCTTGCCCTTCATGACATCGATTTCCTCACGAAAGCAGACACTCCCCCGCTGCACGATGCGAATGATCCGGGTCTGCTGCATTTTCTGGCACTTTATCACGGTAGCGGCCTGCGCCAGTTGGATACGCCCCTCCGCCGGCTTTTGCGACGGCGATTGCGGAGCGGTGCCGGCATAAGCCTTGCCGATGAGAGAGAGCGAGGAGACCGCGGAAGCCGTTTTCAGCCGTTCCAGCGAAATCCACTGGACGATCCGGCTCCCCCCCGGTGGCGCAACCTCGATAAGTACGTCGCCATTGTCGCAGGCGCCCACCTGAACCAGGGTATTCTCGGCCGTGCGCACCTGCTGATAGGAGATGCCCTGGGCGCAGGCGAAATTCTTGACCCACAGCCGCCGCTGTTCCTCGGCCTGTTTCACTTTGCTGAAGTCGATGTCGTAGACAAAGGCCTTGTAGTAATCGAGACCGGTGGGGATGGCGCCGATAAGCGCGCCGGCAACCGTCGGATACAGAAACAGGCGCTGCCACCATTTACGCTTACGCGTCGCCGGAAGGGACAGCTCCACCGCGTCAAGCGTCTTGCTCTCGCTCATATCAGGCTCTCCTCTGGCCGCCCGGGGGCGGGCCGATGTCATCGGGTCTGACTTCGAATCGGGCGAATCCCGGGCTTTCAAATGCCCCCGAAAACCACCCGCGCGCTAAGTTTTCTCACCGATATCGAGATATTTTTTGCGCCGGGCGGTGCGAATATCGTCTCCGCTCATGCCATCGAATTCCGAAAGCGCCGAGGCCAGCGCCTCGCCGGTGTCGATGATCATGCGCCCGGGATCGCGATGGGCGCCGCCGAGCGGTTCAGGAACGATGTCATCAATGACGCCGAATTCGAGCAAATCCTTGGCGGTGATCTTCATGTTGGTCGCCGCGTCCCTGGCCCGCGCCGAATCGTGCCACAGGATCGAGGCGGCGGCTTCGGGCGAGGCCACCGTGTAGATTGAATGCTGCAGCATGATCACCCGGTCGGCGGTGGCGATGGCGACCGCGCCGCCGGACCCGCCCTCGCCGATTACCACCGCGACAATCGGCACGCGCAGATTGAGGCAGCATTCGATGGAGCGCGCGATGGCTTCGGCCTGACCGCGTTCTTCCGCGCCGATGCCCGGATACGCGCCCGCCGAATCGACCAGCGTTATGACGGGAACCTTGAAGCGGTCGGCAAGCTGCATCAGCCGGATGGCCTTGCGGTAGCCTTCGGGCCGCACCATGCCAAAATTGCGTTTCAGGCGGCTTTCGGTATCAGACCCCTTTTCCTGACCCAGCACCATGACCGGGCGGCCCTGGAAGCGGCCAAGCCCGCTGATCAGCGCATGATCCTCGGCAAAATGGCGATCGCCCGCCAGCGGCGTGAATTCTTCCAGCAGCGCGTCCACATAGTCGGCGCAGTGGGGCCGCTGGGGGTGGCGCGCGACCTGCGTCTTCTGCCACGGGCTCAGTTGTGCGTAGGTGTCCTGAAGCGCGTCATGCGCCTTGGCTTCCAGCTTCGATATCTCGTCGGTGATCGACACCCCTTCGGCGTCGTCGGTCAGCGCGCGCAACTCCGCCACCTTGGTTTCAAGTTCGGCGATGGGCTTCTCAAAATCGAGATAGGTGCGCATGGGTGCCTGTTTTCCGGCCTGTGGGATGAATTGAACGAAAGAACTATAGGCGAGTCTTGCCCTGACGTTGACTCATAATTCAATTGTGGCGGTTCGATGGCCCGGGAAGGTAAACGGGCTCCGGGGCGAATCCGCTTCCGCCGAAATATATCGATGTTACGCTTTTGGGGTGCCGGGCCGGGCCAGCGGATGATGCTGGTGCACAAGCGTACGAAGGCGCTCCTCCAGCACATGGGTATAGATTTGCGTCGTTGAAATATCGGCATGTCCGAGCAACTGTTGAACGGATTTCAGATCCGCGCCGCGCTCGAGCAGGTGGCTGGCGAAGGCATGGCGCAGCACGTGCGGCGAGACGCGCTCCGCGTCCAGACCGGCCTCGCGCGCCAATTCCTTCAGTTCCTGGGTGAAACGCTGGCGCGTGAGATGCCCCTGACGCGCGCGCGAGGGAAAGAGCCAGCGCGATCTGGCATCCGCCCCGCCGGCAAGCGCAAGCTCGCGCGCATAGGCCAGATGCGCGGCGCAGGCCTTTTCGGTCAGCGGAACCAGGCGCTCACGGCCGCCTTTTCCGCGCACCAAGATGACGCGCTCGCCCGGCGTCATGGCGCCGCGCGCCAGCGAGACAAGCTCGCTGACGCGCAGTCCCGAGGCATAGAGCACCTCCATCAGGCAATGCAGCCGCAGCGCCTTGAGCAGGCGGATGCCCCTGGCCGTGGAGGCACGCTTCCGCGCGCAATTCAAAAGCGCGTCCACATCGTCGATGCTCAGCACCTTTGGCAGGGGCCGCCCCGGCTTGGGGCTGTCGATGGACGCCGCGGGATCATCGCCGCGCAATCCTTCAGCGAAGAGGAAACGGAAAAACTGGCGTATGGCGGAAAGCTTTCGCGCCCGCGACGACGCGGCGAGGCCGCGCCGGGCCAATTCCTCCAGATAGGCCACGATATCGCCGCCATCGGCGCACAGCGCGTCACGGCCGCGCGATCTGACCAGTTTCAGAAAATCTTCCAGATCGCGCCGGTAGGCTTCCAGCGTATTGCGCGCCGCCCCGCGCTCCGCGCTCAGCATTTCAAGGAAGGGCTCAAGCTGTGAACCGGGTTCTCTCATTTGCGGGCTTGCTCCTGCCCCACGGCGCACACCGACTCAAATCACCTCTTCTTCAACTCGAGGTTCCGTATCGGAGTGCTGATTTCCTTGGGCTCCGGCTCGAAATAAACCGCCAGCGTGTAAAGGGTGCCGCCTGCAATTCCCGCAAGCACCCCAAGAACCACAATTAATCGAATAAGGCTTGGCATATATTTGGGGTCCGGACTCTAGTGTTTCATCGCCGCATGTTTCCTAACATCATCCGGGCACATTCTGTTTACGCCGCGTCTAAACCGGTATCGCCGCCTCTTCCGTTGCGCAATTTCGATAGGCATCCTCGGATTGGCAAAGTAAAAGACCTTGCGGTCGCCTCGCAACACGTATTGGGCCGCATGGGAGATGAGAGACATTTCATAATGCCGTCCAGGGCTCAAACACGCAAGCGCGCAGACAAAGACGCCAAGTCAAAATTGATCCGTGCGAACCTCGGGATGCGAAGTCTTGTCCTGATCGGCCTTATGGGGGCTGGCAAGACCGCGATCGGGCGCAGACTGGCCAAGCAACTCAACGTCGGCTTTGTTGACGCGGATACGGAAATCGAGCGCGCCGCGGGCAAAAGCATCTCCGATTTTTTCGCCGATCACGGCGAGACCCACTTCCGCGACGGCGAACGCAAGGTAATCGCCCGGTTGCTGAAGGGGGGGCCGCAGGTGCTCGCGACCGGTGGGGGCGCCTATATGGATGAACAGACGCGGATTGCGGTCGCAAAGCATGGTATTTCCATTTGGCTCAAGGCCGATCTGAAAATCCTTCTGGAACGGGTGGGCCGCAGAGACCACCGGCCGCTGCTCAAGACGGGCGACCCGAAAGAGGTTATGAAGCGCTTGATGGATGAGCGCTACCCGGTCTATGAAAGCGCGAACATCACCACCGTAAGCCGCGATGTGCCGCATGAGGTGATCGTCGGTGAAATCATAGACGCATTGGCCAACTGCCCGGCGCTGCCCGCCGATGACGGCCAGAAGGCGAGAGGCTAACGCGGCCCCAATGGACGCGAACCCAGGAATGCAGGACGTATTGAGCGCGGATGCACACATAGTAACGCTCGGACTCGGCACGCGCAGCTATGACATCGTAATTGGCGGCGGACTGCTGGCCCAATCCGGCGCCCTGATCTCCAAACGGCTCGGTGCGGTCAAATGCGCCATCGTTACGGATGAAAATGTCGCGGAGGCCCATCTCGATACGCTTTTGGGCGCCCTGGATGCCAATTGCCCTCACGCCGGCACGATCTCGCTGAAACCGGGCGAAACAACCAAGAGTTTCTCCGAGCTCGCTCCGCTGTGCGAGCGCCTGCTGGCGGCGGGCATCGAGCGCGGCGATGTTGTCATTGCCTTCGGCGGCGGTGTCGTGGGCGACATCGCGGGCTTCGCGGCGAGTATTCTGCGCCGCGGCGTGAGCCTTGTTCAGATTCCCACATCGCTGCTGGCGCAGGTCGATTCATCGGTCGGCGGAAAAACCGGCATAAACACGGCTCAGGGCAAGAACCTCGTCGGAACCTTCCATCAGCCCCGTCTGGTGATTACCGACACCGATCTGCTGGCGAGTCTGCCTGAGCGGCAATTCCGCGCCGGCTATGCGGAAATTGTCAAATACGGGTTGCTCGGCGATATTGAATTTTTCAACTGGCTGGAAAAATCGCGCGCCGCCATCTTCGAGCGCGGGCCGGAACTCGCGCGGGCCATCGAGACCAGCTGCCGCGCGAAGGCCGCGATTGTCGCCGAGGACGAGCGCGAATCGGGCAGGCGTGCGCTGCTCAATCTGGGCCATACATTCGGTCACGCCCTGGAGGGCTTTGCCGGTTACTCCGGCCGCCTGCTGCATGGCGAGGCCATTTCCATAGGCATGGCGCTGGCTTTTGAATATTCCAATGAGGCCGGGCTGTGCGGCGGACAGGACGCCGGGCGCGCGATCGCCCATTTCAGGGCCGCGGGGCTGCCGGTTGAAATCAGCCAGATACCGGGGGACACTCCCTCACCGGGCGCGCTCATGGATCTTATGGCCCAGGACAAAAAGGTCAGCGGCGGCGTGCCCGCCTTTATACTGGTGCGCGGTATCGGCGAAGCTTTCATCGAGAGCGGTGTGGATATGGAAAACATGCAACGGTTTCTCGCGCGAAAATGTAGCGGAAAATGACCCTCGGACTTGCTCTTCTTCTCGGCACCATATGCGTGCTCGTCATTATCTCGGCGTTCTTTTCCGGCTCGGAAACGGCGCTGACCGCCGCGTCGCGCGCGCGTATGCACGCGCTGGCGCAGGAAGGCTCGGAACGCGCCGGGCTGGTGAACGCGCTCAGGGACAAGCCGGAGAAGCTGATCGGCGCTATTCTGCTCGGCAACAATCTGGTGAATATTCTCGCCTCCGCGCTGGCGACGAGCCTGTTCCTGGCCGTCTTCGGCGAGGCCGGTATCGTCTATGCAACGCTCACCATGACGGCGCTGGTGCTCGTTTTCGGTGAAGTCATGCCGAAGACCTACGCCATAACCAATCCCGAACGCGCCGCGCTGGCGGTGGCGCCAGTCATCGCACTGATTGTCGCGTTGCTGGGGCCGGTGACATATGCGGTCCAGATGATAGTGCGCCTCTTTTTCCGCCTGTTCGGACCCAGGGTCGGGGAGGATGCCGCGGTTCTATCGGCCCATGACGAGCTGCGCAGTTCAATCGAACTCCATCACAGGGACCGCGCGCTCATCAAACACGACCGGGACATGCTCGACGGCGTGCTTGACCTGACGGATATGGAGGTCGAGGACGTTATGATCCACCGTACCAGGATGCACGCCATCAATGCGGATGACAGCCCGGGCGAGATTGTCGACCAGGCGCTGGGCAGCCCCTATACGCGCCTGCCTCTGTGGCGCGGAGAGCCGGAAAACATCGTCGGCATCCTGCACGCCAAGACGCTGCTGAAGGCGGTGCGCGAAGCGGGGGAGGATTTGTCGAAGCTGGATGTGCCGGCGCTCGCGACCGCGCCCTGGTTCGTGCCCGATACGACCTCGCTCAGGGCGCAGCTCAATGCGTTCCTGCGCCGCAAGAGTCATTTCGCCCTGGTCGTGGACGAGTATGGCGAGGTGCAGGGGCTGGTGACGCTGGAGGACATACTGGAGGAAATCGTCGGACAGATCACCGATGAGCATGACGAGCTGGAGAGCGGCATACGGCCGATGCCGGACGGCAGCGTACAGGTCGAAGGTTCCGTGCCGACGCGCGATCTGAACCGCGCCAAGGACTGGGAATTGCCGGAAGACGAGGCCACCACCGTTGCGGGCCTCGTGATTCACAAGGCACAGACCATCCCGCAGCCGGGCCAGACCTTTTCATTCGATGGCTTCCGTTTCGAGGTGCTGCGCCGCCACCGCAACAAAATCACATCGCTCAGAATCGCCAGAGAGAAGGGATCGTGAGCGGAATTAAGGCAAAGCCGCGCTTATCTGTGGTATTATTGAGGGTCAGTAACTCAATCACAATGTCGCTATACATAATTGCAAGCCACAGTATCGCCATACATAGTTGCACAACGGGCGCGGA
This sequence comes from Hyphomicrobiales bacterium, assembly GCA_003228955.1. Lineage (GTDB taxonomy): Bacteria > Pseudomonadota > Alphaproteobacteria > Rhizobiales > Methyloligellaceae > UBA2767. The sequence goes on along the minus strand of QIGN01000163.1, from coordinate 11,969 downwards.
ACAGCGGTAAAAGAACGATATTTTTCTGAGCGCGAGGTACAATGAGCCAGACGGTTAGCAACGAATCTTCCGGAATTTCAGGCAAGCCCAAGAGACGATGGAGCCTGGGGTGGAAATCCCGGCACTTTCTCGTGCTGCTTATTTCCGTCCTCGGGACATACGCATTCCTGGAATCGCGCGCGCAATGGTCTGATATGCACCGCTGGAACAGGGCGATCGGCGACATGAGCGTGATACTGGTCGCCATATCCATGTCCATTGGGCCGCTGGCCCGCCTGTCGGCGATATTCCGCAAAGCCATCCCCTGGCGGCGGGAGATTGGCATCTACGGCGTCCTGCTGGCGATTATCCATACGGCCATCATTCTTGTCGGCTGGGTCGACTGGGACCTGGCGCGGCTTTTCGGCTTCGAATACCACCCGCTGAAGGGCACTTACGTCATGGTCAAGCACGGGTTTGGATTGGCCAACGTGATCGGCATCGTCGCTCTGCTTTACAGTATTGTCCTGGCGCTCGCCTCCAACGACTGGAGCCAGCGGGTGCTCGGCGGGCCGGTCTGGAAATTCCTTCAGCAGAGCGCCTATGTCCTGTGGATGCTGATTGTCATTCACACGGCGTATTTCCTCTATATGAACTTTCTGGACTATCACCGGAACACACCGGATCCGAACTGGGCGCAGTGGCCCTTTGTCGGGCTGATCCTGTTCGTTTCCCTGCTTCAGTTTGCCGCCTTCGTGAAGACCTGGAGACTGAAACGCAAATCAGGGCGCAAATCGGACTCGTGGGACTCGGGTGAAGGCTCCGTTGCTCCACCGGCCCAGTTCACGCTGTCGCGCTGAAGACCTGAAGGGGGAGATATGCCGGCAGGCGAATACATTCAGCAGATCAGCTTCAAACAGGCGGGCACCGGCCTGGGCGTCGCGGTGGCGGCGTTTGTTTTGCTCGGAACGGTCGCCGCCGTCTGGGAAAATCCGTTTTTCATCCGGATGACGCCTGCGGGGGGCTGGGAGATATTCCTGCTGGCCGCGCTCGCGCTGCTGACCGGCCTCTATGTGGCGATCCGCCGCCCCTTCTGTTCCAACAAGACGATCGGAACCGGAGGTGTGATCGGGTTCGTGGGCATCGCCTGCCCGGTCTGCAACCAGATCCTGCTGCTGGTTTTCGGCAGCGAATTGCTGCTCACCTATTTTGAACCGATTCGAATTTATGTCGCGGCTTTTGGCGTGGTTATCGCCGCGGCGGCGGTCGTTTACGAGTGGCGGCAATGGGACGCCGCCATGGCGGGCGAGGCGTCCTCCATTTAGGGTCAGGCCTCAAAATATTTTTCTTGCTCCCGGAATGGGACTATGATCGCCCGGAAATTTTCCGGCGAACCGGGATTTGCCGGGACAGAAAGCAGGACCAAACCAATGAATCTTTACGACATGATTTCCGCCGCCCAGGGCGGCCAGGCAATGGCGAATCTGGGCCAGCGTTTCGGCCTTGACGAACAGCAAAGCGCGGCGGCGCTGCGCAATCTTCTCCCGGCGTTTTCCTCCGGATTGAAGCGCAACACCGAGACCAGCGAGGGTCTGGGCGCATTGCTGGGCGCACTGGGAGGCGGCCGGCACGCCCGCTATAACGATAATGGTAATATCTTCAACGACGACGGTGCGAGAACCGATGGCGATAATATTCTTGGCAACCTGTTCGGCTCCAAGGATGTGAGCCGCGCGGTGGCCGACCGCGCCGCGCAGCAGACCGGCATCGGCTCCGATATTCTCAAAGCCATGCTGCCCTATATCGCCTCGATGGTCATGGGCGCGCTGTTCAAGAACGGCCAGAACCCGCTTGGCGATATTCTCGGGCAGGTTCTGGGCGGCGGCCAGAGCGCGCCGCGCCCGCAGCAGGGCAACGATCCTTTCGGGCCGCTCTCGGACATCCTGAGCGGCACGCCGCTGGATTCAAGAACACCGAATGCGCCCGGCAACATGCCGACGCGCGGCGCCGACATCTTCGGCTCGATGTTCGACGCGGACGGCGACGGATCGGCCATGGACGATATCTTCGAATCCATACTGGGCGGACGCCGCTAGAGCATTTCCCGATCATACAGAACCACCCCAAGGGACCCATTACGGGGTGGCTGGGCAAGGGGGAGCGGGTGCCCGGGCCTGCGCTACGGACAGACGCTACTCTGGCCGCGCCGCCGACATCAGATAATTTACGTCCGTGTCGCGCGCCAGCCGCCAGTCGCCGGCCAGCGGGTTGAACACCATGCCCTTGCGCTCCACTTCCTCAAGGCCCGCCTTTGAGCAGGCGTCGCCAAGTTCGTTTGGCGTCACGAAACGGTCCCAGCGGTGGGTGCCAGCGGGCAGCCAGCGCAGGACATACTCCGCGCCGACAATGGCCAGCGCATAGGATTTGACGGTGCGGTTTATGGTCGAAAGCAGGACCAGCCCTCCCGGGCGCGCAAGACGCGCCGCGACATGAATGAATGCGGGCACATCGGGCACGTGCTCGATTACCTCCATGGCCAGCACCGCATCGAAAACCTCTCCCGCATCAACCAGCGTTTCGGCGCGCTCCGCGCGGTAATCGATGTTCAGGCCTTGGTCGCGCGCGTGCGCGCGCGCGGCGGCGATGCTGTCTGCTGCGGGGTCGAGACCGGTGACCGAAGCGCCCAGACGCGCCAGAGGCTCGCATATCAGTCCGCCGCCGCAGCCGATGTCGGCAATACTCAGGCCTTCAAGGGAGCGCACCGCATTCGCGTCGCGTCCGAAATGGGCGCAGAGCTGGTCGCGTATGAAGGTGAGGCGCACCGGCGTGAGTGCGTGAAGCGGGCGGAATTTCCCCTTTGGGTCCCACCACTCGCCCGCCATGGCGGCGAAACGCGCGACTTCCGCTTCATCGAGCGTGGCGCTCGCGCCCGCGTCTGATTGTCCGGTTTCCGACATGCGCGCATTGGGTCGCGGCATGGCTGTTCTTGTCAAGCCTGACGCTGCTTTGTTGCAGGGGCGCGGGGGAGCGACTATGAATACGCGCGAAAGTTAAGGTGTATCCGCCTGGCGCGGGCGCACCGGATATGTGGAACGGCTATGGCCCTGCTGGTTATGAAATTCGGCGGAACGTCGGTTGCGGATCTGGAACGGATTCGCATTGTTGCCGCCCATGTAAAGCGCGAGATCGATGCGGGCAATCAATGCGCCGTGGTTGTCTCCGCGATGGGCGGACAGACCGACCGGCTTGTGGAGCTGACAAAACAGGCCGCGCCGCTGCATGACGCGCGCGAATATGACGCTGTTGTCTCGTCGGGCGAGCAGGTGACCGCCGGGCTGCTGTCCATCGTTTTGCAGTCGATTGGTGTGTCGGCGCGCTCCTGGCAGGGCTGGCAAGTTCCCATCAGAACCGATGATGCCCATGGCGCCGCCCTGATTACGGGCATCGAGACGCAGGAGTTGAAAAAACGGCTCGGGCAGAGCGAGGTCGCGGTGGTGCCCGGTTTCCAGGGGATTGCCCCGGACAACCGCATTACAACGCTGGGGCGCGGCGGCTCCGACACCAGCGCGGTGGCGCTTGCCGCCGCCCTTGGCGCCGACCGGTGCGATATCTACACCGACGTGGATGGCATCTACACGGCCGATCCGCGCGTCGTGCCGCAGGCGCGCCGCCTTGACAAAATCTCCTATGAAGAGATGCTGGAGACGGCATCGCTCGGCGCCAGAGTGTTGCAGACGCGCTCGGTGCAGCTTGCAATGCTTCACCAGGTCAGGCTTCTGGTGCGCTCGAGTTTCGATCCCCCCGATCAGGTTTCCGGGGAAGCTGAAGGGGCGGGAACGCTCGTTTGCGACGAGGATGAACTGGTGGAACAGCAGGTCGTTAGCGGCATCGCCTACACCAAGGACGAGGCCAAGGTCACCCTGGTCAGGGTCGAGGACAAGCCCGGCGTGGCCGCGCGCGTGTTTGGCCCGCTGGCCGAGGCGAACATAAATGTGGACATGATTGTCCAGAACGTGTCCGACGACGGGCGCACGACTGACCTGACTTTTACGGTTATTGCCGCTGACCTGAACAAAGCGCTCGATGTTCTCAAAAAGGTCAAAAAGGATATTGGCTACGAAGACCTGCGCGGCTCCACCAATGTGGTCAAGGTCTCCGCCATCGGCGTCGGCATGCGCTCTCACGCGGGCGTCGCGGCGCGGATGTTCAAGGCGCTGGCCGGCAAGGGCATCAATATCGAAGCGATTTCCACGTCGGAAATCAAGATCAGCATTCTGATCGACGCGGCCTATTCGGAATTGGCCGTGCGTACATTGCATTCACTATTTGGCCTGGATAAAGCCTGACCCGAGTCGCCGGGGTTTCAAGGCGTAACAACCGGACGCAGGTCACGGCCCAGAGTCTTGGCCCTGGAGAAACCAGTTCTATGGCTGCAATACTTGGAGCACCCAAGGTTCTGCTCCGCCGTCTCCGCGAGATCATGGCGCATTCGGAGAGCGGCGAGGAGAGGCTGGACAAGATTGTCGTGGAGATCGCGGCCATCATTGTCGCCGAGGTGTGTTCGATCTACCTGCGCCGGCGCGATGAGTCCATGGAACTCGTTGCGACCGAGGGACTGAACGCCGAAGCGGTGCACAAGACCCATCTGGCGCGCGGCGAGGGACTGGTGGGGCTGGTGACCGAAACCGCTGAACCGGTCAATCTTCCCGAGGCCCAGGGCCATCCGGCATTCTCATTCCGTCCTGAAACCGGGGAAGAGATTTACCACTCTTTCCTGGGCGTGCCGATCCTTCAGCGCGGCCGCACGATAGGCGTGCTGACGGTACAGAACCGCACCCGGCGCCACTATAGCGATGAAGAAGTCGAAGCCTTGCAGATCACCGCTATGGTTCTGGCGGAACTCGTGGCCTCCGGTGAATTGGGGCCGGCCCGCGAAGGGCGCTCGCAGGGCGGGCGGATGGTCTCCGGGGTTGCGCTGTCGGCGGGGATCGCAATCGGTCATGTCGTGTTCCACGTGCCGCGCGTCGCCATTGAAAAGCTCATAGCGGATAATCCGCAGGAGGAATCGCGCCGTCTTGGCGAGGCGGTTGAGCAATTGCGTGCGACGGTGGATGACATGCTGGCGCGCGGTGACGTGGCGCGCGCGGGCGAGCATCGCGAAGTGCTTGGGGCCTACCGCATGTTCGCCCACGACCGGGGGTGGCTGCGGCGGCTCAATGAAGCTGTCGCGACCGGCCTCACCGCCGAGGCCGCCGTCGCCAAGGTCCAGAATGAGACAAGGGCGCGCGTCGTGCGCCAGACAGCGCCGCATCTGCGCGAACGCTTCAACGATCTGAACGATCTCTCCAACAGGCTTTTGCGGGTGCTGACGGGCCGCACCACGGCCGCCGGGGAAGACTTGCCCGGGGACACCATCCTTGCCGCCCGCACCATGGGTCCGGCCGAATTGCTGGACTATGACCGCGACCGGCTGAAGGGACTGGTTCTGGAAGAAGGCGGCGCCGCCAGTCATGTGGCGATTGTCGCGCGCGCGCTTGGCGTTCCGGCGATCGGCCAGGCAGGCGGTATGCTGAGTTTGCTGGAGGCCGGCGATCCGGCGATTGTCGATGCGGATGCGGGCGAATTTCACATCCGCCCCTCCCAGGACGTCGTGTCCCTCTATAAGGACAAACAGCGCTTCAGGGCCCAGCGCCAGGCCCAGTATGCGAAACTGAAGGACCAGCGCGCGATCACCACCGACGGAGTGGAGATCGAGTTGCTGATGAATGCCGGGTTGCTGGTCGACCTGGCGCATCTTCGCGAAACCGGCGCCGATGGCATCGGTCTGTTCCGCACGGAGTTTCAGTTCATGGTCTCCGCCACCCTGCCGCGTCTCGGCGAGCAGCGGAAAATGTATGAAAAAGTTCTGCGCGAAGTGGATGGAAAGCCGGTGGTGTTCCGCTCGCTCGACATAGGCGGCGACAAGGCGCTTCCCTATCTTCGCACGAATCCGGAGGAGAATCCGGCGCTTGGATGGCGCGCAATCCGTATGGCGCTCGACCGCCCGGCATTGTTGCGCATTCAGGTGCGCGCCCTGATGCGCGCGTCGGCCGGAGGCGAAGTGCGGATCATGCTGCCGATGGTCTCCGACGTTGGCGAGTTGAAGGCCGCGCGTGCGCTTATCGACCTGGAATTCCGGCATATGGAGCGTCATGGCCACCCCGTTCCCGAACGGTTCCTGCTGGGCACAATGATTGAGGTGCCCGCCTTGCTGTGGCAACTCGATGAATTGTTTCCGCTCGTCGACTTCGCTTCGGTCGGCAGCAATGATCTGTTGCAGTTTCTGTATGCGGCGGATCGGAACAACATACAGGTGGCGCGGCGATTCGATCCGCTGTCGCCTGTTCCGTTGAGAATGCTGGGTGACATCGTGGCCAAGGCGAAGCAGCACAAGACCCCGCTCACGCTTTGCGGTGAAATGGCGGGTGACCCGCTCGAGGCGCTGGCGCTGGTGGCGCTCGGATTTCGCTCGATCTCGATGGCGCCGGCCTCGCTCGGTCCCGTCAAGGCGATGCTTCGCTCACTGAATGCCGGCGCGGCAAAAGAAAAACTGCTTGACGCCCTGTCAGAAGAGAAAAGTACAGTCAGGGACGCCCTGGACGCATTTGCGGCGGACACGGGCGTCGAAATTTAAGTCTAATTCCAGCAGACGCATTGCGGTGGACCGCCTGATTGGGTTTAATCGCAGCGGGGGCCTCGATTGCGCGCCCGAAGGCCCGCGGGGCCAGGGCCGGAACAATCGAGGCGCAAATGCGGCAAAAAGGGAATCACTCGGGAGATGTCATCCCAGCCAAGCGAACCATCAGCGCCACCGGCTGACGGCGCGGCGAAAGGCACAGGGCTGCACATTCGCGGGATCAGGGAAATGCCGGCCGGACATGACGAGCAGCTGGCGGTCATCTTCAAGGAGATGCGCCGCGCCGCCGGTGTATCGCGGGCACAGATGGCGGGCCGGCTGGCGACGCCGGTCAAGACCATAACCGAGCTGGAAAGCGGCGGGGTTCTTGGGCTGCCCGAATGGTCCGAGCTCCAGCGTATCGTGAAGACCTATACGTCCATGCTGGGCCTGGACGCCCGCCCTGTTCTGCGGCGGCTGGAAGCGCAGCTTGCCGTTGCGGAGCCGTTGGCCGCGCCGCCGCCGGGTCCTCCCATGCCTCCCGCGCCTCCTGCGCTTCCCGCGGGCGCCGGTTCTCCTCTGCCAATGCCGCCATCCGCTCCGCCCGCACCCGCCAGGGCCGGCCCTCCGCAACCGCCCGCGCCAGGCCCCGCGCCGCCACCCCCGCCAGCCGGGCCGCCGGTTCCACAAGCCGCTCCGGTGCAGCCCAAAATCCGGGAGCCGGCACGCGAAGAAGAGACCCGAAAGCCCGGGGCCGGACGTTTGGCGCGCGCCGTGCGGCCCGTCGTGAACTGGGTAATCCTGCTGGGATTTGTTGCCGCGCTTGGCGCCGGAGTGTGGTATGCGGCAAAGCGCCCGCGCGCGGTATGGTCCACGCTCGACAGTCTGCCTGCGCCCATTCCGCGGCTGGTGCGGAGCGCCTGGGAGCTGGTGCGTCCGTTGGATGACACCGCTCCGAGCCCGCAGATATCCGATCCCGATGGCCGGAAATCCGATAAACTCCGCTGATTGCCACTCAAGAATTTCGAGAACGGAGCACAATGTCCGCAATACCAGAACAGAGGCTTGATCAGCTGGTGCAGCGCTGGGAGGTCCTGCAGGGTGAACTGACATCGGGTCCCGATCAGGACATCTATGTGAAGCTGGCGCGTGAGTTTTCCGAACTCGACCCCATCGTGGCGGCCATCAACGCGCTACGGGCCGCCCGGGCCGAGTGCGGCGAGCTTGCCGGGATCATCGGTGACGCCGAAGCCGACAAGGAAATGGTCGAGCTTGCGCGGGCCGAGAAGGCGGAACTTGAAGAAAAATGTCGGGACATGGAGCAGGGCCTTCGGGTTTTGCTGCTCCCCAGGGACGCGGCGGACGACAAGAATGTCATTCTGGAGATTCGCGCCGGCACCGGCGGCGATGAAGCCGCGCTGTTCGCGGGAGATCTGTACCGCATGTATCAGCGCTATACGGACCTGAAGGGCTGGAAGCTGGAAATTCTCTCCGCCAGCGAGGCGGCCATGGGCGGTTACAAGGAAGTTATTGCCGCCGTGAGCGGCAAGGGCGCCTTTTCTCGGCTCAAATTCGAGTCCGGCGTGCACCGGGTGCAGCGGGTGCCGGAAACGGAATCGAGCGGGCGCATCCATACCTCCGCCGCGACGGTCGCGGTGCTGCCCGAAGCCGAAGACGTGGACATCGACCTGGAAGAAAAGGATTTGCGCGTCGATGTGTTCCGGGCCAGCGGTCCGGGCGGCCAGTCTGTCAACACAACGGACTCAGCCGTTCGCATCACCCATCTGCCGAGCGGGATTGTCGTCATCCAGCAGGACGAAAAGTCCCAGCACAAAAACCGGGCCAAGGCGATGAAGGTGCTGCGCGCGCGCCTCTATGACCAGGAGCGCGAAAAGCAGGATGCGGAGCGCGCGGCGGACCGGCGCGGCCAGGTCGGCACCGGGGACCGCTCGCAGCGTATCCGGACCTATAATTTTCCTCAGGGGCGCGTCACGGACCACCGCATCGGCCTGACCCTTCACAAGCTGCCCGAAGTTCTGGAGGGCGCCCTTGATGAACTCATCGATGCGCTCATCACCGACCGGCAGGCGAGCCAGCTCGCCGCGCTAGATGAACAGCCGGCCGCATAGCGCGCCGGGCGGCGGGACACTGGAAAATCTCGGCCAGCTCACCCGTGCGCTTGCGGCACGACTGCGCGCGCATGACGTGCCATCTCCCGGCCTCGACGCGCGGCTGCTGATTTGCCATGCCTGCGGGCTGACCCATGAGGAGGTTGCCGCAAATCCCGGCCGGATGATCGGCGATGCCGAACTGGAGAGGATCAATCTCGCGGTCCAGCGCCGCTGCGCGCGCGAACCGGTTTCGCGGATCACGGGGGAACGGGAATTCTGGGGGCTGGGTTTTACCATTGGTCCCGCCTCGCTCGATCCTCGCGCCGACACCGAAACACTTGTGCAGGCGGTGCTGGAACTAGCCGGGGAGGGGGCGTCAGATGCGCCCCTGACCATCCTCGACCTTGGCACCGGCTCGGGTTGCGTTCTTGTTGCCCTGCTTCACGAGTTGAGCATGGCAACCGGCATCGGCGTCGATGCAGACCCCGCAACGCTTCAGATTGCCCGCGCCAATGCGCGGCGGCACGGTGTCGGGGCGCGCGCGCGCTTTGTGTGTGCCTCATGGGCCGGGCCGCTTGGCCGGAAGTTCGATTTCGTGGTTGCAAATCCCCCCTATATTCCCAGCGGTGAAATCGCCGCGCTCGAACCGGAAGTCGCCCGGTACGATCCGCGCGCCGCACTCGATGGCGGCGAGGACGGGCTCGCCGCCTATCGCGCGATACTGGCGGGCATTGACCAGGTTCTCGCGCCCGGAGGCTGGGCGGTGTTTGAAGCCGGCGCCGGGCAGCACGAGACGGTCAGCGCCATGTTCGCGGAACCGCGGGGCGGTTTGGTTTTCGGTGAAATCCGGAAATGGACGGATTTGTCCCGGGTCATCCGGTGCGTCGCCGGGCAGCGTTTACGATCCGTGTAGATGAATGCAAAAAGGGGTTGGAAATTGCGCGCGATCAGGCTAGGGTCAAATCAACGTGACGCGTTTGAATGACTGTAAGCGGGTCAGCGTGAGCAAGCCGAAATTAGCCGGAAATTACGCCTTCGATACAAGGATCGCGCGGGTCTTTGTGGCAGATCGAATTGGATCGATCCGGACCGGTTTGCTGCCAGCCGGAAGCAGGGTTGCTTTTTTGCATTCCTGGATCCGAGGGGGCAGGCCCTTTTATTGACGGTATTGAACCCGAGTCCGGATTTGCGCGTTTCGCAATTCAGGAGACGAGAAATTCAAAACCGTATGGGGACAGGTAGTTTAACGGAACGGAACACTCCAGACCGAGCAGGCATTGACACCGGCATGAGCCGGGCGCAATGGCGATAGACGACCGGACAGGACTTCGAAAATGGCCAACGGGACAAGAAAGCCGATGAGGCAAGGACAACAAAACCGCCGCGGGCGCGGACGTGGCCGCAAGGTGCAGAACCCGCTGGGACGCAATCTGGAATCCAACGGTCCGGATGTTAAGATTCGCGGCAACGCCGCTCATATCGCGGAAAAATATACCACCCTCGCGCGCGACGCTCTTTCTTCGGGCGATATGGTGGCCGGCGAAAGTTATTTGCAGCATGCCGAGCATTACAATCGCATCATTATGGCCAATCAGGCCCAGCAACCCGCGGCTCAGGGCGACAGCATGAACGGCGCGGGCGCCGGGCGTGGACGCGGCAGCGCGCCGGGCGAGGATTCCAAAGATCAGCAGCCGGAGGTTGCCGCCGATGGAAATGGCGCCAATACGTCAACTCAGAGTGCCTCGGGCCAGAGTGCCGGCACGAAAACACCAGCCAAGCCTGCCGACAGGGGCGGAAATGGCGCGGAAGATGGCGGTGAGGCCGAAAACGTTGCCGATTCAAAAAAAGATGAAAAATCAGATGCCGGCAGCGAGGAATCGCCAGACAAAGTCACGACCTAGGGTCCATACCCTTTCTTCTTGATACGGAACCATTTGACCGGATTTTTTCGCGGTTACTGGCGAGGCATGTTCCCCGCCTTGGTCTGAGCGGACCACAAGGGGGCAAAACGACATCCGGAAAGCCCGGTCAAATGATTCTGTAGGATCTGATTGAGTATGGACCCTAGTTTGCGTCGGAGGCCTTTCCATAGTCCAGGATTTCGGGTTCGCTGAAGCCAGGCTGACCAAGGACTTCCCCCAGAAGGAGCCATCCGGAGGCGCCGTTGGCGCAGGTCAGTTTCAGCCATTCGTCGACATTGCGGGCCTTTTGCGATGCTTTGCCGCCCTTTTCCTTCGAGGCCTCGATTAGCTCCTGTTCGGCGGTATAGCTCGTGCCCTTGAAGGCCATCTTGAACATGCCTTCGGCGTAGTAGGTCAGATAGGTCCATTCATCTCCCTTGCCGAAGGAGAGCTTGACCTCGGTATCGGTCTTTTCATCGCGCAGGGTGATCGTGGACGGCTTTTCGATCTCGTAGGTCACGATGGGCGCATAGCTGATGAACTTCAGCTTGGAGGAAACAACCCGTTTCTCGTTCCAGGGATGGTAAGTCGCCCCTTTCTCCAGCGTGCAGCCGATTGACCTCGCCGCGTGGGGATCGGGCTCGGCGCGGATCTGGGTTGTCACGTTCTTTTTCAGCGTGACGCCATGAGGGTATTCGCCCGCCCAGAAACCGGCTTTGTACCATGACGCGTCGTAGCCGGAGGCAGAGGCCGGAGCGGACTGAACCGGGTTTAGAAAAACCAAAACAGCGAACGCGAGCAACCGGGACATAAATTTTTTCCTCATCCGGAACCAGTTGGACAAGTTAACCACGAGCACCGGGATTCTTGCAAACCGGGCTGCCGGGGCGAGGCGGCAATTCCGGCAATGACGGGATGTGCGCATTACCGTCGAAAGCGGATATCAAACCGCACAGGCTGGAATGTCTGCTTTGTGCCAATTACGGTCGAAAGCGTCGTGAGTGTTGCCTAGATCAAATTGCCCGTACCAACAGAAACATTGACATATTGGAATACACCGACAAGAATTCGTTCTTAATTCGTGGAAATGAGTGGGCGATGCGGTCGAATATCTCAGAGTACAGACATAGACCTTTGGATTTTGTACAAAAAATAGAAACGCAAAAGACATTTAAAGATGTCTGCAGCGCAATATCTAAAGAGCTCTCTTGGTTCGGTTTTACATGCGTCACAAATTTTATGATGCCAGGACCGGGTGATTCGTTCAAAAAAGGCGTGCATCTCAACACACGACCACAGGAATATATTGATCGGTACGAAGAG
>QIGN01000191.1 GCA_003228955.1 Hyphomicrobiales bacterium | reverse complement strand
CCTTACGCCTTTGTGCTGCACGGGCTGTGGCCGCAATATGAAACGGGCTGGCCGGACTATTGCGACACCGGCGTCAAGCCGTGGGTGCCGCGCCAGCTGATAAATTCCATGCTGGATATCATGCCCGCGCAAAAGCTGGTTATTCAGCAATACCGAAAACACGGCACCTGCTCGGGCCTCGGCCCGAGGAACTATTTCGAGGCCGCGCGCAAGGCGTTCAACGCCATCGCAATCCCCGCGCGCTATGTGAGCCCGCGCAAGCCGATACTGGTTTCGCCGCGCGAGATCGAGAATGATTTCCTTAAAACAAATCAATCTCTTGAGCCTGACATGATCTCAATAGCCTGCGGCCGGGGCAAACGTCTGCGCGAGGTGCGCATCTGTTTTACAAAGGACCTGGAATTGCGCGCCTGCGGCGTCAACGAAGCGCAGGCGAAACTCTGCCGTCTCAATCGTGTGGTCATGCCGCCGGTGCGCGGGCGATGACCGGTCTGACATTGCGCACCTTGTCCCTGCTTGCCACGCACCCTATCTCAAGTAAACTCTGTCCGTCACGGGAGGGATTACTATGACTTGGAAACCGCGAATTTCTGCTCTTTTCCTGCTTGCCGGTATGACGCTGGCGAGCCTTCCCGCCGCCGCCGGACAGCACCTGGCAATCCCAGAGCGGGTCGAACAGCTCCACCGCTCCGATAGCGAATGCCGGAACTATGACGCCAGGCACATGCTGAACGCGCGCGTCACCGCGAAACTTTCCGCGGAGCAAACGCTCTATCTGCTGCCCTGCTACACCGGCGCCTATAATGTGATCTACAGCGTCTATGTGTTCGACAAACGCTACCCCGATGAGCTGAAACGCAGCTTCTTTGCCGGATTTTCGGAAGAGACTGGCTGGTATGGCAAAGACAGCCTTATCAATGCGGATTTCGACCCCAAAACCAAAACCCTTTCCGCGTTCGAGAAGAGTCGCGGCCTCGGCGACTGCGGAAGCATTCCGAAATATCAGTGGGCGGACTATGGCTGGCGCATGATCGAATACCGTTACTGGGGCAAATGCGACGGGAGCCGCATGCCGGAAGACTGGCCGGTAATTTACCGTTTCAAGAAAGCCGGGCAATAGGGGGCGCCGGCCCGGAATGCGGGCGCTTCCAAGGCGCGATGCGCCATGTCAAAGTGAAGGGCGTGCGCGGAACACATATTTTTTTGTTCCATTCTGGCCTTGATTGCACGGCGTGTGGAAACTAGATTGCCCGCCGCCACACCAGGTCGCATGTTAGCGGCCATGCGGCGTTATGATTCGTCAACTGGCTCCGCGGGTACCGTTCGTGAAAAGCCACCCTATATATGGACAATGCCTAACTCGCCCCAACCTCGGCCGAATACCATTATTGGTCATTTGTCCGGGGCATCGCTTATGCGCTGGCAGCCCCAGCAGGAACCGAAACCGAGCCCATGGTCTATGTAACTCTCGCCGCCGGCCTTCTTCTGCTTTTGTTCGGCGGTGACGTTCTGGTTCGCGGTGCGGTCTCACTGGCGGTAAAGCTGGAAATCCCGACGCTTGTCATCGGCCTGACCATTGTCGCGTTTGGCACCTCCGCGCCGGAGTTGGTGATTTCTCTGCGCTCCGCCCTGGCCGGCTCGCCGGGCATCGCCATCGGCAATGTAGTGGGCAGCAACATCGCCAACGTCCTTCTTGTGCTCGGTATTCCCGCGATGATTGCCTCGACCAACTGCGACCAGCCCTTCATCAAACGCAATATGCTGTATGTGATCGGCGCCAGCCTGCTTTTCATCATGCTCGCTTTCCTTGGCCCGCTGGCCTTCTGGCACGGGGCCATCCTGTTCGCCTGCATGGTGGCCTTTCTGGTCGAGTCGGGACGGCGCGCGGCACAGCGCTCCGACGCGGCAACAATCGTCGGTGAAGAGGCTATTGAACTTATCGACGGCGTATCCGGCGTGCCCAACCGCAACTGGGTCATCGCTGCATTTTTGATTATCGGACTGATCGCGCTTCCCATTGGCGCACAACTGACCGTAAGCGCGGCTTCTTCGATCGCCAAGAATTTCGGCATCTCCGAAGCTGCCGTAGGCCTGACGGTGATTGCGATCGGCACATCGCTGCCGGAACTCTCCACGACCATCGCCGCTGCTCTGCGCGGCCAATGCGGGCTTGCGCTGGGCAATGTGCTCGGAAGTAATCTGTTCAATATCCTGGCCATCATGGGGTTGACCGCGATGGTCGTGCCGGTCCCGGTTCCCGATATCATCAAACAGGTGGATGTCTGGGTGATGCTGGGCGCCGCCCTGGCGATCACGCCCTTTGTATTGCGGCGCAAACGCATCACCTGGAAAACCGGACTGGTTTTCGTCGCCAGTTATGCATTGTATATCTCGTTTGTACTCACGCCGCGGGCAGCACAGGTGGCCACGATCGCCAGCAACTGAAAATAAATGGACTCCCGGCCCACAGCACTCGTAACCGGCGCGGCAAAGCGCATCGGCCGCGCCATTGCGCTCGATCTCGGACGCTCGGGCTGGCGGGTAGGCGTTCACTATAACAGTTCCGGGGACGCCGCCGGCGAGACGGTCGAGCAAATCCGCGCAGATGGCGGCAGCGCGGTTGCGTTGCAGGCGGACCTTGAAGACCTGGATGCGGCGCGCGGCCTGTTGCCGGCCTGCGCGAAGGCCCTCTCCGCGCCGCGATGCCTCATCAACAATGCCTCGCTGTTCGAGCAGGACGATATTTCAACATTGAATGAGGACAGCTTTCACCGGCACATGCGGGTCAATCTGCGCGCACCGGTTTTTTTGGCGCAGGCCTTCGCGAAGCACCTTGCCGCTGAACAAGACGGCGTCATTATCAACATTCTGGACCAGCGGGTCTGGAAACTGACGCCGGATTTTTTCTCCTACACAGTGTCGAAATCGGCTCTGTGGGCCGCGACCCGGACCCTCGCGCAGGGCCTGGCGCCGCGTGTCCGCGTCAATGCCATCGGCCCCGGGCCGGCAATAGCGAATGCGCGTCAGAGCGATGAAGCCTTCGAGCGCCAGCGGAAAGCGACGATTCTGCAACGCGGCCCCGAGCTGGAGGAGATTTGCGCCGCCGTGAAATTTATTCTTGACGCTCCCTCCATGACCGGGCAAATGGTCGCCCTTGACGGTGGGCAGCACCTTTCATGGCGCACGCCTGATATCTACGAATCCGACCGGCGGAAATGACCGAACAAACCTCAAAACGATCCCTTTTTGAAGCCGATGCGATCCGGGGGCTCGCGCATGTTTTTGTACGTGATCTTGCCGTGGATGCCACGGTCGGCGTTCATGAGCATGAAAAAGCCGGGCCGCAACCCTTGCGCATTTCCATCGATCTGACGGTTCGCGAGATACCTCGATCCGTGCAGGACGACCTCTCTCAAGTCGTGTGTTACGAGGACGTGGTGCGCAAGGTGCAGGCCATATGCTCCGATGAACATGTCAATCTGATCGAGACACTGGCCGAGCGGATCGCCGCGAGTTGCCTGGAAGACGGGCGCGTGCTTGCGGTACGGGTGCGGGTCGAAAAAACACAAGCCTTTGCCGAATGTGCCTCCGTCGGCATTGAAATCGAGCGCCTGCAAGCCGTAACCTGACCGGGCAACGCCGCGCAATTTTGCGCGCCAGAAGGGTCAATCCCGGTCCATGACCTTGAAGACGCAAAAAACCGGGCCGAAAGTCATTGCCCGAATTCTGAAGACCCTGCCCAACAGCCCCGGCGTCTACCGGATGATCGGCGTGGAGGGCGATGTGCTCTATGTGGGCAAGGCGCGCGCTCTCAAAAAGCGCGTACAGAGCTATACGCGCCTTGGCGGACACACCAACCGCATTGCCCGCATGATCGCGGCGACCGCCGCCATGGAATTCATCACGACCGTCACCGAAACCGACGCGCTGCTGCTTGAAGCCAACCTCATCAAGCGCCTAAAGCCGCGCTACAATGTGATCCTTCGCGACGACAAATCCTTCCCCTATATCCTGATCGCGCGCGACCATGGCGCACCGCAACTCGTCAAACATCGCGGCGCGCGCAAACGCGAGGGAGAATATTTCGGACCCTTTGCATCGGCCGGCGCCGTCAACCGCACCATCAACACGCTTCAGCGCGCCTTTCTGCTGCGCTCCTGTTCCGACAGTTATTACGAGGCGCGCACCCGCCCCTGCCTGCTGTTCCAGATCAAACGCTGCACCGCCCCCTGCACGGGAGAGATTTCGCTTGAGGGCTATGGCGCGCTGGTCGAGGAGGCCAACGATTTCCTGACCGGCAGAAGCGAAAAGGTGAAAGAGAATTTGCACGCGCTTATGGAGCGAGCGAGTGGCGCGCTCAAATTCGAACGCGCGGCGATCTACCGCGACCGCCTTGCCGCCCTTGCGCAGATACAGGCCCACCAGGGGATCAATCCCGGCACGTTCGAGGAGGCGGATGTCTTTGCCGCTCATACCCAGGGCGGGCAGACCTGCATCCAGGTGTTTTTCTTCCGGAACGGCCAGAACTGGGGCAACCACGCCTATTTTCCGCGCGCCCATAAATCGCTTGAGGCCGATGCGGTGCTCGATGCCTTTATCGCGCAGTTCTATGACAACAAACCAGTTCCAAAACTGATCCTGATTTCTCATGACGTGGCCGGGCGCAAACTGCTCGCCGAGGCGCTGACCATAAAGACCGGACACAAAGTCACGGTCTCCATGCCCCAGCGCGGCGAGAAACGCGCGATCATGGAGCAATCGCTCGTCAATGCGCGCGAGGCGCTCGAGCGGCGCCTGGCGGAATCGGCCACCCAGCGCAAGCTGCTGGAAGGCGTGGCCGACATATTTGACCTCGAAGAAGCCCCGGCACGCATTGAAGTTTTTGACAACAGCCATATCCAGGGCGCGAACCCGGTTGGAGCGATGATTGTCGCGGGCGCGGAAGGGTTTGAGAAAAACAGCTACCGCAAATTCAATATCAAATCCAAGGACATCAGTCCCGGCGATGACTTTGCCATGATGCGCGAAGTGCTGACCCGGCGCTTTTCGCGTTTGCTGAAGGAAAGCGAGAAGGACGAGAAAAGCGCCATCTGGCCCGACCTCCTGCTGATCGACGGCGGAGCGGGGCAGCTCTCGGCGGCGCACAGCGTCCTCGATGAGCTGGGCATCGATGCGCTTCGGGTGGTCGGCATCGCCAAGGGCCCGGACCGGAACGCGGGACGCGAGCGCTTCTTTATCCGGGGTCGCGGCAGCTTCATGATGCAGCCGCGCGATCCGGTGCTCTATTTCGTGCAGCGGCTGCGCGACGAAGCCCATCGCTTCGCCATCGGCGCGCACCGGGCAAAACGCAGGCAGGCCATCGGCGCAACGCCGCTCGATGACGTGCCGGGCATCGGCCCCGCGCGCAAACGCGCCCTGCTCAAGCATTTTGGCTCCGCCAAGGCCGTGACCCGCGCCGGATTGACCGATTTGCAGTCCGCCGAAGGTATATCTGCCCATATGGCGCAAACCATCTATGATTTTTTTCATGAGCAAAGCGCATGAAAAGCCTTACAGTGCCCTGGAAATGGAACGAGTCGCGCAACAAAGCATGTATCTGAACCTGCCAAACCTGCTGACGTATGGCCGGATCGCGGCCGTGCCGGCGCTCGTGGGATGCTTCTTTCTGGAAGGCGATTTCGGGCGCTGGCTGGCACTGACGATCTTCGTTGTCGCCGCCCTCACCGATATACTCGATGGCTATGTGGCGCGCGCCTGGGAGCAGCAGACCTCGCTGGGGCGGATGCTCGATCCCATCGCCGACAAGCTGCTGGTTTCGGCGGCGCTCATGATGCTGGCGGCCCAGCAGACCATCGCCGGATGGTCCCTGCTGGCCGCCGTCATAATCCTGAGCCGCGAAATTCTGGTCTCGGGCCTGCGCGAGTTTCTGGGCGAGGTGCATGTGAGCGTACCGGTCTCCAATCTCGCCAAATGGAAGACGGTGATGCAGATGGTCGCCATCGGGTTTCTGCTGGCGGGAAGCGCCGGCGACAAGATTTTTCCCTGGACGACCCTGACCGGTCTTTCGTTACTTTGGATATCGGCAATTTTAACGCTCTATACGGGGTGGGATTATTTTCGTGCCGGCATGAAGCATGTGCTGGAAATGGGCCGCGAGTAATGAGTGTGAAACTTCTCTATTTCGCCTGGGTGCGGGAGAAAGCCGGCAAGGCTGAGGAAGTGGTTGAACTCCCCGAGAACATCAAGACCGTAAGCGACCTGATGGCCTGGCTGAGATCTCGCGGGCCGGAATATGTCGCGGCCTTCGAGCAATCAGATGTCATCCGCACCGCCGTCGACCAGACCCATGTGGCCCATGACACCGCCATCGCCGATGCGCGCGAGATCGCCTTTTTCCCGCCGGTGACCGGGGGGTGATTGGGGGGCTGTCGGCGTAATTTCCGTAATTCAAAGGAAACGGAGAAATGAAATTTATTGTAGCGGCCGTTGCACTCATTATTTCAGTTACATTGATTTCCCGTTTGGTCTCTCAAGATATTACTTCGGCAAGTGAGGTGGACGATCTTCTGTTTCTTGCATGGGAGGACAGTTCAGTCGCGATCAAGCGACCTGGTTGCAATGTCAATCAACCCGAGTCGGTCAAATTCATTGTCAGGACGCAATTGGGCAGGGTTGCGGCCGATAAAAACAAGATCGAGTCGCTTCTTGCCAAGGCCACGCTCGGGGTTCGGCAAGAAACGCCGCAATTCCTCGACGCCTGTACTTCTTTTGAAAAATGCGGATTCAGAAGATGCAATATCGAAATGCCGTTTGAAACGTGGCACCGCGGACAGAAGATTGCCGTTGGTGATGTGCAAGTTTTTGCTGATGGCTCGCTCTTTCCAAATATTACATTTAGATCGTTTGAGGTCGTTCAAAAACCGGAGCCTGACGACGAGATTACAAAAGCGGTCAAGGACAAAGAGAAACTGATCAAGCTGATCGAAACGTCCGACAACAAGCAAAAAGCACAAGCACATTATCTACTGGGCTTTCTTGAGGCCAAGGATTCACCAGAGCAAAAATCCCATTGGGAAATTGCTTCCAAACTTGGCCACCGCGGCGCGAGTTGGCGATTATATGTTTACAGTCCCTTGGCGAACACGCTCAGTGGGGCGCGCTTCACAATAGCCAACGGAGGAAATATTCCCAAGGGCGTACTGTTTGACGGAAAGCCAAAGCAGAAAGAACAATTTGAGCGCGCTCTCCAGCAACAGATCGGCCCCGTGGTTGCTTACTCCAGCACACTGAAAGTTTACGGTGCGGAGCTGGACGGTGATCGGATTGTTCCCATCGCCGGGCTCAACCCCAGCAAGAGCGACATCACTGCCCTTCTGAGACAACGGTTTAACAAAGTGATGGGACGGAGCGATGCCCGCGGTGAAGCTTTGCGCAGGGCCATGACCGGTGGAATAATCTCCAGACTTCGCTGCGACAAGAATTGGTGCCGGCAGAAAAATGGTCCTGTCGAGATGCTAATTTCACTATTCGCTTCAGAGGATCCAAATTGTAAACGGGTTCGCAAGGGCGAGTTCTCCTGCAAGACGATATCGCAAATACGCATTCGTGTGAATTCAGGAAACCAATTCGCCAATCAGTTTGTCCAGAATACAGCCAACAAGGCGGCTCAAAGGGACCGTTTCATCGTGTCGGGTATCGTCCGACGTGAAGGTTACGGCTGGAAGTGGGTCGGGACACTTTCTTTACAGAGCCTGGCAACTGGAGGTGCTAAATTCAGTCTGAGGGAATGATACAGTTTACAGTTCAAATTCTTTTCACGATGGCCTTTGCGGGCTTGAAAAAGGGGGAGAAATGAAGTTGATATCTGACAATATTTTGGAACATATCACTAAATAAATTGAGGCAGCTCTAAAGTAAATTTAGCGGAATTACAGTGACAGTTTACTAATTAGCGCCTCATGATTGCACCTCCGAGTGACTGACGCACCGCTTCATTCCCAGGCGGAAACCCCTTTTTCCCGTATACCAGACTGCGCTAGGCTCTGGCCGCGCAGAATTGCATATAGCTAAACCGGGCGAGCTCTGACCTCCCATGATCCGCGTTCAACAGAACGACTTCGACATCGGCGCCGAAATCGAGGCACTGCGCGCGGGCCGCACGGACATCGGCGCGATCGTCAGCTTTACCGGCACCGTGCGCGATACCGCCCCTCATGGCGGGGCGAAAGATGCGCCGATTACGCAGATGACGCTCGAACATTATCCGGGCATGACGGAGAAAGAGCTGACGCGCATCGAGGCGGAAGCGAATGAACGCTGGCCGTTGCAGGCCAGCCTCATCGTCCACCGCACCGGCGCGTTAAAACCGGGCGAAAACATCGTGCTGGTGGTGACCGCTTCGGCGCACCGCCACGCGGCCTTCGAAGCGGCGCAGTTCCTGATGGATTTTCTGAAAACCAACGCTCCCTTCTGGAAGAAGGAAGACGGCCCCGAGGGCGGCGACTGGGTCGATGCGCGCGAGAGCGACGACGATGCGCTCAAGCGCTGGGATAAATCCGACGAGGCGGCGGAATAACCAGGCAGCGCAGCCAATGCGAACCTCCACTTCACCATCACCCGACCCTCACCCTGTCATCACCTTACCCCCACCCTGTCATCACCCGGCTTGATCGGGTGATCCAGTAACCAAGGCCTGTGTTTTTGACCGGGTCGCTGGAGGATACTGGGTCTTCCGGTCAAGCCGGAGGATGACATGAAGAGAGGCCGTAGGATGACAAATGGGGTGGCGGAGTATGACACAGGATTTAGTCTGGTGCGCCATCCCCCAACCCCCGAAACCCCGGGCTTGACCCGGGGTCCAGGCCGGAGGGCTTTATGGACCCCGGCTTTCGCCGGGGTTTCAGTTTCCTTGTGGGGGAGTCGGAGTGAACTGTGTCGTACGACCGCGAGGCAGGTTCAACCCGTCGCCGCGGCGCTCTGCGCCGGGCGCACCAGCGCCATATAGTCGTTCAGCAGCGTCTCGGATATCTGTCCCGGCGTGAAGGAATGCGGGCCAATCTCCGATACCGGCGTCACTTCGGCCGCCGTGCCGGTAATGAAGCATTCCTCGAAGCCATCGAGTTCAGCGGGCAAAATCGTGCGCTCGACCACCTGCATCTGGCGCTTGTGCGCCAGAGCGATCACCGTGCGCCGGGTGATCCCGTCGAGGAAACAGTCCGGTGTCGGCGTATGCAAAACACCTTCCCTGATGAGAAAGATATTGGCGCCGGTGGCTTCGGCCACATGCTCGCGCCAGTCGAACATCAGCGCATCGGCGTAGCCGGCGGCTTCCGCGCGGTGTTTCTCGAGGGTGCAGATCATGTAGAGCCCGGCGGCCTTCGCCTTGACAGGCGCGGTTCTGGGATCGGGACGGCGATATTCAGCCAAAGCGAGGCGGATGCCCTTCAGGCGCTCGGCGGGATCGAAATAGGACCCCCAGTCCCACGCGGCTATGGCCACATTGATCGTGTTCTTCTGCGCGGAAACGCCCATCTGCTCGCTGCCGCGCCAGGCGACAGGGCGGACATAAGCCTCGCTCAGACCGCATGCGTCGCAGACATCCCGGCAGGCCTGATCGATCTCCCCGACGCTATAGGGTATCTTGAAGCCGAGAATTTCAGCGGAATTAAAAAGCCGCTCGGTATGCTCGGTCAGCTTGAAAATCTCGCCGCCATACATGCGCTCGCCTTCAAACACGGTGCTGCCATAGTGGAGCCCGTGAGAAAGCACATGCAGCCGGGCGTCCGGCCAGTCGGCCATCCCGCCATTCATCCAGATCACGCCATCAAGTTGATCGAAGGGAACCGTTG
The DNA here is from genome assembly GCA_003228955.1 of Hyphomicrobiales bacterium. Classification (GTDB taxonomy): domain Bacteria; phylum Pseudomonadota; class Alphaproteobacteria; order Rhizobiales; family Methyloligellaceae; genus UBA2767. The sequence goes on along the minus strand of QIGN01000191.1, from coordinate 35,026 downwards.
CCATATCACTTGTTCTCCAAAAAGGCGCGAACTACAGGGCCAAAAAACACGCCCTTACCAGCTATGAGATTGGCTTGAACCTGATTTTGCGGCAAATCCAGATTGTTGGAAAGTGTTCAGAAAAGACTTGCTATCAGTAACAATCGGTCCAAAGTAAGTCAACATGACTGACATAAATGAGCAGATAAGGCGCCCCGGCGCAGACACGGCCCCTGTTACGGGCGCCATGGACATCGCCGCGCGGGGCGGGCCAGAGGCCGATCCGGCACTCCTCAATCTGGTGGAACTGCTGTTTTTCGCCTATCGCGATTTCACGCGCGAGCCCGACAAGATTCTCGAAGAGATCGGATTCGGCCGGGCCCATCACCGCGTCCTGCACTTCGTCAATCGCCATTCCGGCCTGAGGGTCGCGGACCTGCTGGACATATTGAAGATTACCAAACAGAGTCTCGGGCGGGTGCTGAAACAGCTTGTCGATGAAGGTTACATCATGCAGGAGGCCGGCAAGACCGACCGGCGCGAGCGCCGGCTCCACACCACCGCGCGCGGCCGCGAACTGGCCGGGCGTCTCGCGCGGCCACAGTTAAGCCGGATTGCTCATGCACTTGAAGCAAGCGGCGCGCAGTCGCAAATATTTATCGAAAAATTCCTGGGTGAAATGATAAGCGAAGCAGACCGGGCACAGGTCTCCCGGCTCCTGAAAACCGGTGCCGGTCCGCGCGGACGAAATGGAGATCCCGCATGAGCGCGCTGGTTTCCCGGGCAGCTAAAACGCCGGTGGCGGACAATGCACCGCATATTCTCGTTGTCGACGACGACCAGCGCATTCGCGACCTGCTGGCGCGTTTTCTCCAGGAGAACGGTTTTCGCGTCACCACCGCGGAGAATTCTGCTGCTGCCCGCGCCAATATGCGCGGTCTGGCCTTCGACCTTCTTGTTCTCGATGTCATGATGCCCGGAGAAAGCGGTATTGAACTGGCCGGGGCCCTGCGGGTGGACCGCGACATCCCGATTCTCATGCTCAGCGCGCGCTCCGAGCCCGATCATCGCATCGAGGGGCTGGAGGCTGGCGTAAATGACTATCTGGCCAAGCCATTCGAGCCACGCGAGCTGCTGCTGCGATTGCGCAATATTCTGAGCAGCCGCAAACGCAGCCCCAGCGCCCAGGACACGATTCGGATGGGAGAATTCACATTCCATACCGGGCGCGGCGAGCTCAAGCGCCTCGGCGATACGGTCCGGCTGACCGAACGCGAGCGCGACCTCATGCGCCAATTTGCCGAACGGCCCGGCACGCCGATTTCCCGACTGGATCTCGCGCGCCAGGGAACAGATGGCTCCGAGCGCGCCGTCGATGTTCAAATTAACCGCCTGCGGCGGAAAATCGAAGCGGATCCGGGAAATCCGGTCTATCTTCAGACCGTCAGGGGCAAGGGCTACATTCTGCACGCGGAATAATGGTTGCACTCTTAAATCGACGTCTGCGCCGTTCGAAGTGGCGGCTGCCCAAATGGAAGCCGTTCCCGAGGCGCCTCAAATCGCTTCTTGCCGGCATTTTGCCGAAGAGTCTCTATGCCCGGGCGCTATTCATAATCATCGCCCCGATGGTCCTGCTGCAGTCCGTCGTCGCCTTTGTTTTCATGGAGCGGCACTGGCAAACCGTCACCCGCCGCCTGTCCGACGCCACGACCCGGGATATCGCGTTCCTGATTTCGGTCTATGAAGCCTACCCCCAGGGCGACAATAACAAGAAACTGATCAAGATGGCCGGGAATGATCTGAACCTCAACGTCCAGATTTTGCCGGAACAGGACCTGCCTCCGGTGCGCCCCAAACCATTCTTCGACCTGCTGGACCGCACCTTGAGCGACAAAATCAGGAAACAGATCGGAAAACCCTTCTGGATCGATACCGTCGGGCGCTCGCGCCTGGTGGAAATACGCATCAAGCTGGATAAGGTGATACTCCGGGTGATCGCGCGCCGCAGTCAGACCTATGCGTCCAACTCATATATCTTCCTGTTGTGGATGGTCGGGACGTCGCTGGTGCTGATTACCGTCGCTATTTTGTTCATGCGCAATCAGATCAAGCCGATATTGCGGCTCTCCCAGGCCGCCGAACAATTCGGCAAGGGACGCCCCGCGCCCGCGGATTTCCGGCCGCGCGGCGCGCGCGAGGTGCGTCAGGCCGCGGTTTCCTTCATGGAAATGCGCAACCGGATCGAGCGCCAGATGGAACAGCGCACGACCATGCTTGCCGGCGTCAGTCATGACCTGCGAACGGTCCTGACCCGGTTCAAATTACAGCTGGCAATCGTTGGCGACTCCGCCGAAGCAAAGGAAATGCTTGCCGACGTCGATGAAATGCAGGCCATGCTTGAAGATTACATGGCCTTCGCCAAGGGCGATTCGAGCGAAAAAAGCAGTCAGGTCAATATCCGCCACCTGCTCCAGGAAATCCGCAAACAGACGGGCCGGGACAATACCGTGATTACGCTGAAGCTGCCGGGAGACGCCATCATCGTGCCGCTGCGCCAGCATGCCTTCAAGCGCGCGGTGACCAATGTGGTCTCCAACGCGGTGCGCTTTTCTCAAAATGTCGCGATCCGCGTCGCCAAGACCAAGAACTGGCTCACGCTGCGTATCGACGATGACGGACCGGGCATCCCCGAGGCCGAACGCGAGGACGTCTTCCGCCCCTTCTACAGGCTCGACGATGCGCGCGGCCAGGACACCGGCGCCAATACCGGGCTCGGCCTCTCCATCGCCCGCGACATTGTGCGCAGCCACGGCGGCGACATTACCCTCAAGGAAAGCAAGATGGGCGGCCTTCAGGCGATCATCCGCGTGCCGGTGTAAAATACGAACCCTGCCGGCTTTCCCCTACCCCCGCCCGACAAACGGCATCTTCGTCGCCATGATGGTCATGAACTGCACATTTGTTTCCAGCGGCAGGGAGTCCATGTAGAGGACCGCGCGCGCGACCTGGTCAATGGTCATGAGCGGTTCGGGCTTCACGCCGCCATCGGCCTGGGGCACGCCTTTTTCCATCCGTTCCGTCCGGCCCGTCAGGGCATTGCCGATATCAATCTGGCCGCAGGCGATATTGTGTGCGCGCCCGTCCAGGGAAATCGATTTGGTGAGCCCGGTGATGGCGTGCTTGGTGGCGGTATAGGGGGCTGAATGGGGCCGCGGCGCGTGCGCCGAGATGGACCCGTTATTGATGATCCGCCCGCCTTGGGGATTTTGCCCCTTCATGATCAAAATCGCTTGCTGGGCGCAGTAGAAGGCACCGCTGAGATTGACATTGACCACGCCCTGCCACTGTTCCGGCGTCAACTCCTCCATTGGCACGCCGGGGGCGCTGGTGCCGGCATTGTTGAACAGTAAATCGAGGCGGCCGAAGTCGTCTCTTGTTTTCCTGAATGCGGCGGCAACCGAATCCGGATCGGCGACGTCCATGGAAATAGAGAGCACCTTGCCCCCGCCCTCCGCCGCCATTCCGGCCGTTTCCTCCAGCGCCTCAAGCCGGCGCCCGGTCAGCACAACCGCATAGCCGTGTTCTTGCAGCAGGAGTGCGGTCGCACGTCCTATCCCGCTGCCCGCGCCCGTCACCAGAGCGACTTTTCCTTTCCTCATTGCTGCCCTCCCCCCAGGCCTGTTTCATCTTCCTGAAAGACGCCGATGATTGCATCTATACCCGTATCCGGCTGAAATCCGAGCTTGTCCGCACGCGGGGTTTTCATGCCGCGCGGCCACGCGCCGACGATGGCTTCTATCGCCGCATCGGGCACCCAGGAAATCAGGCCGCTGTCGCCACCTGCCCGTTCAAGACCCGCCACCATCTGCGAGACCGTGACCGTGAGACCCGGCAGATTGAGCACGCGCAGGCCCTCCTCCCAGGCCTCCGGCGGCAGATCATGCCCCAGGATCAGATTGGCGATCACAGTGCGGGGCGATTGAATCCAAATGGGCAGGTCCTTGCCAACCGGGCAAACCGCCTTCTTGCCCCTTAGCGGCTCACGCAAAATCGAACTTGCAAATGAAGAGGCGGCCCTGTTCGGCGCGCCGGGGCGGATGACGATGGTGGGCAGACGGAAGCAGCGCCCGTCAATCCAGCCGCGCCGGGCATACTCCCCCACCAGGTATTCGCCGATTACCTTCGCCGCACCGTAGGAATTCAGCGGCCGCACTGGCGTATCGTCATCGACCACCGGCGGCGCGACGCCGAATGCCGCAACCGAGCTTGCAAATATGAAACGCGGCGGGTTTGGCAATCTCCGGCACCGCTCCAGCAACGCGCGCGTGGCGTCAAGATTGACGCGCATACCCAGGTCGAAATCGGCTTCCGCCTGCCCCGAAACGACGGCCGCCAGATGAAACACGCTTGCGGTATCATCGCCGATAGCCTGCTCCAGAACACTCCCATCGCATATGTCGCCGCACACATAGTTGACGCCCTCAAGCGGGTGCGCCGGCTTGACCTGATCGATACAGACAATCCGCGTTATCGGCTGGCCATCTCCTCCAGGCCCCGCAAGCGTGCCTCCGGCTAGCAGCGCTTCGCTCAGTTTTCGCCCGAGAAACCCGGCCCCTCCGGTAAGTACGACCTCCATCAGAACAGCCGGCCCCCGTCGGGCAGTTTGAGGTCGGGCGCAACCAGCACCACTTCGCCATTTTCATCGGGAAAGCCGAGGGTCAGAACCTGCGACATCACGGGCCCGATCTGGCGCGCCGGAAAGTTGACGACCGCCGCCACCTGCCGGCCGACCAGTTCGCCGGGCGTGTAATGCACCGTGATCCGGGCCGAGCTTTTTTTAACCCCGATTTCCGGACCGAAATCGATCCACAGTCTGATAGCCGGTTTGCGGGCTTGCGCAAAAGGCTCCGCGCGGGTCACGGTCCCCACGCGTATGTCTACTTTGAGAAAATCATCGAAGGCGATAACCGGCGAAGCAGAGGGTTCGGACACTTTCGTTCTCCGGCGCAGTATTCTTCCCATGTCCCGCAGGCCATGCATTGGGCCGCAATTCAAGTAATTGTGACCAGCGTTAGGCGTATATTAGCTTCGCCAGCCGAAGCTGTCCTTGTAAAGTTGAGTCACTATGAGAGTCGGGGGCGAAATCTTGGCGCGGGCAACCTTCCATCTAATTTTCGGACTGTTTGCGCTGCTTGGCGCGGGATTCCTGTCCGCTGGGCCGGCCAATGCGGCCACAAGTAAGCTGATCACGTCACCGGCCGGAAGTTTCAATACCGCCATGCCGGCGCGCACCTCGATCCCGAGCAGCGGGCCGGATAAACCCGTCTGTGTGCATGTGACTCAGCGGACCCATGAATTGTGCCTGGCTTGCGGCACATCATTTGTCATGACAATTGTGAGCCGCGTCCGGGCCAAGGCCCCCGGTCCAAGGCAGAAAACCGACGATTTCCCTTTCCGCGATATTCCGGCGTCGTTTGCCGCCGGGCGCGAAGCCGCGCAGCCGAACACGGTGTATGGTTCATTATCTCAGGCCAGCATCGTTGGCACCGGCATATATGCCCGCACCAACCGGCTGCGCATCTGACGCCAGATTCAAGCCGATAACGGCACCCCGAAGACACACCAGTCCGGCGCACAGGACGCATTGATCGTCTTTCGCGCACCGAACCCCCGCCCTTCGGCAGAAGGGCATACCCGGCAAACGGGAAATGCAAGGAACTAATGTGATGAAACCGACAAACAAACTCCGCAGACAAATGGTCGTTGGCACTCTCGCGGCTGTAATTGGAATGACCACGCTTGCAGGCGGCGCCAGCGCCCAGGGCTTTTTTAGCAACCTTTTGGGCGGGCTTGGCGGAGGCGACAGACCCCTCGCCCGCATGACCGTGGATATGAAAGTGCCGTATCGCGTCGGTACGATAATTGTCAGCATCGGCGACGCGCGCCTCTACAAGATACAGGCCGGGGGTAAGGCGATCTCTTATCCGATCGCAATTCCGACCGGGAAAGCGTTCTGGTCGGGCGTTGAGCCGGTAAGCCGCAAGAAGGTGAACCCGCGCTGGACGCCGACCGCATCAATGCGCCGGGAAAATCCCGAACTCCCCCCCTATGTAAAGGGCGGTGATCCGAAAAATCCGCTCGGCGTCCGCGCACTGTATCTCGGCAGCACGCTCTACCGGATACACGGCACCGATGCGCCCGAGCTGATCGGGAAGTCCGTCTCTCGCGGCTGCATCCGCATGTATAATGAGGATGTTATCGACCTGTATGACCGCACTAAAGTCGGAACGAAGGTCGTCGTGACCGGGAAGAAATTCGTGACAGCGTCGATTGCCTCGGCCTTGAACGACAATGGCTTCGGCCAGGACGTCTTTACCGCCAACAACTAGCTTGATGCTTTACTGCGCGTGGCGGGCTCCCGCCCGTTACGCGCAGCCCTTCCTCCGGTTTTTCTCGATCCTTGGTCATTGATCTCAGGTCTGACCCCTGGGACGAAAGCTCGCGGGCGTATCGACGCCGCAAAAAAACAAACGGCGCAACTCACGCCGGTCGAAAAATCCACCGGAACAATTGAAGTCAATTCCGAGGACGGCTCGATATCACGAGGACAACTCCCGCGAGCGTTTTGTGGCGGCTTTCACGGCTCGGGTCATGAGGGTCTGCAAACCCTTTTCGCTCATAAGGATTTCCAGCGCGGCAGCCGTTGTGCCCCCCGGAGAGGTGACATTCTCGCGCAACTTCTCCGCCGGTTCATCGGACTGGCGCAGCAACTCACCCGCCCCGCTCACCGTCTCGCGGGCAAGGCGGCGCGCCATATCCCTGTCGAGCCCCGCTTCGACGCCGGCTTCCTCCAGGCACTCCGCCAGCAGAAACACATAGGCCGGTCCGCTGCCCGAGACTGCCGTGACGGGATCGAGCGCGGCTTCCTCATTTGTCCACGCCACGCTGCCCGCGGCCTGCAACAGGTCATCGCATTTTGACTTCTGGGCGGGGGTTACGCCGGCATTGGCGCAAGCCACCGTTATGCCGCGCCCGATGGACGCCGGCGTATTGGGCATGGCGCGTACAATCGCGACGCCGCCGCCCAGATGACGCTCCATGCCCGCGAGCATCCGCCCGGCGGCAATCGAGAGCACCACGGTACTCTCCCCAATGAGCGGCTTCAGGCGGGGAAGCACGTCGTCCATGATCTGCGGCTTGACTGCAAGCACCATGACGGCGGGGCCATGCGGCAAAGCGCTGGCATCCGCGCCCAGCTTAAAATGCCTGCGTTGCGCAAAAGAGATAAATTCATCGGAAGGGCCGGGGTCCTGCACGAATATGGTTTCCGGGTCCATACCCCGCTCAAGCCACCCGGCCAGAAGTGCGCTGCCCATATTGCCGGCGCCTATGAGAATGAGCGCACCGCCAATTTCCAGCGTCATGCCTGCCCTTCGGTTTCGAACATCGTGTTCGTCAGGGCCTCCTCGGCTGATTTCCCGGCCCAGATTACGAACTGGAAGGCCTGAAAGTAACGCTCGCACGCTTCGAGCGCGCTATGCAGCAGCGCCTCGCATTGCGCCACGGTCGGGTCCGCGCCATTGAGCATCAGGCCGTGGCGGAACAGCAGCAGGTTTTCGCTGCGCCACAGATCGAAATGGCCAATCCAGAGTTGCTCGTTGATCGTGGCCATCAGCCGGTAAACCTCGGAGAGGCGGCTGTCGGAGACTTTCATATCGACCGCGCACGCCAGATGCAGCGCCTCAAGATCGCTCCGCCAGTTGAGGGAAATCTGATAGTCGCTCCAGGTGCCCGCCACGCAGAGTGACAGTTCATCCTCGGCGCTGCGCTCGAATGCCCAGTCATGCATGGTCGCGATATTCTCGACCAGATCGACCGGATGGTGTATGCGTTCCGTGTTAAATTCCGTCGACGCCATGGCGTGCCCTTGTTCCGGCCTGGTGTTTTCGGGCCATTCGCACAAACATGAACGCAGCGCGACGCCCCCGGAGTCCCACTAAATATTGCGGTTCATGGTTCGAAAACCACAACCCCTGCGACATAACCCCAGGGTTGATTGAGTCGCAAGGCACCAAGCATACTTGTCCACGCCAATTTCCTGATTTGGTGTGGCGGGCAACAGTGTGAACGGGAAAAATGGCATGTAAACGGCGGCAATAAGTCGATTTGCTTCTACTTTGGGCGCGCTACTGGCCGGTGGCGGCGGCGCCTGTTTGGGGGCCGGCCGGAGGATCGGTGTCAGCGGAGGGGTCCGCGCCGCCTTCACCGAAGCGGGAAAGTGCTCTCTCCAGTTCGCCAATGCGCTTTTCAAGTTTGGCGTTTTCCTCGCGGGCTTTTTGCCCCATCGCCTTCATCGCCTCAAACTCTTCACGCTGCACAAGGTCCAGATCGCGCAGCACCCGTTCCGCCTGGCTGCGGACCAGATTGTCGATCTCGCCGCGCACGCCCTGAGCCGCGCCGGTGGCGTCGGTCATCAATTTGGCAATTTCATCGAAAAAGCGGTTGGTAGTCTGGGGCATTGTCTGGGGTGATCTCCTGCACCTGTGTTGCAGCGGGACGGTTTCACCGCCATTCTCATGCTTCAACTATGGGGGCGCGGGGCGTTTCAATCAAGGCGTTGGCCAGAACCCGTCAGATGCAAACCCGTACCGTGGAGCCTCAACACCCCGCCCCGTATTTACCGTGCTCTGCCCAATCACATCTGTGTTGCTTGACACAGGCACGGACCTCAAGGAAGGTCCACCAACCTCGCCAGCAAATGCCTTCGCCGGATACGAAAGAACAATCCATGCCCCTATTAGCAATTCCATTTCCCGTGATCGATCCGGTCGCATTTGCAGTCGGCCCCGTTGAAGTGCAATGGTATGGCCTTGCCTACATGTTCGGCCTGCTGTTCGGCTGGCTGTATGCCCGCTCCCTGTTTGCAAATCAGCCGCTGTGGGCGGGCAAATCGCCCGCTGGCCCTGAAGTCGCCGACGATTTGCTGCTGTGGGCCACCCTCGGCGTCGTGCTGGGCGGGCGCATGGGCTATGTGCTGTTCTATGAACCGGCTTACTTTTTCGCCAATCCAGCCGACATCCCCAAGCTCTGGAACGGCGGCATGTCGTTTCACGGCGGCCTTATCGGTGTGTGTATCGCGGTTTTTTTGTTTGCGCGCGCCAGGAAAATTCCGATGTTCTCGCTTGCCGACGTGAGTTGCGCGGCGGCAACCTTCGGGCTGTTTTTCGGCCGCCTCGCGAACTTTGTAAACGCCGAACTCTGGGGGCGCGTCACCGACGTGCCATGGGCCATGGTATTTCCCGGAGCCGGACCGGAACCCCGGCACCCCAGCCAGCTCTATGAGGCCGCGCTTGAGGGGTTGCTGCTGTTCTTCGTCATTCGATATTTCACTCATGTCAAAAAGGTTCTTCCCACGCCCGGCTATGTCACGGGTGTGTTCTTTGGCGGATATGCACTGGCGCGGATCACGGCGGAAAATTTCCGCATGTATGATCCTGAACATATTTTTTCCACCGGCTGGCTGACGCCGGGGATTGTGTATTCGCTTCCAATGCTCGCCCTCGGCGCATATTTCATCTGGCGCGCGCGCAAACCGGCCGCCACGTGAGGTATGTCCCGCTCCCGGACCAGCCCGGACCGGCCTGACGCGCTTCTGACAAAACTGAAGCGCCGCATTGCCCGCGAGGGGCCGATCACCCTCGCCCGGTATATGGAGGTCTGTCTGGGTGACCCCGACCATGGGTATTACGCAACCCGGGACCCCCTTGGCGCCGAAGGCGATTTCACCACCGCGCCCGAGATCAGCCAGATATTCGGGGAACTGATCGGGCTGTGGTGCGCTGTCATATGGCGCAATATGGGGAAACCGGAGACCCTGCACCTCATAGAACTTGGACCCGGGCGCGGAACATTGATGGCTGACGCGCTGCGGGCCGTAAAGGTGGTGCCGGACTTTCTGAATGCGGCGCACATACATCTGGTCGAGACAAGCCCGGTTTTACGCGCGGCCCAGGCCCGCAATCTCGATGCGCCGGGCAGGAAACCGCATTGGCATTCCCGCGCCGGAGATGTGCCCGGGGGGGCGGCCATATTCATCGCCAATGAGTTTCTCGACGCCCTGCCCGTGCGCCAGTTCGTGCGGCGCGAGGGCGCGTGGTACGAGCGTTGCGTCGCGCTTTCGCAGGCGGGCGCGCTGGCTTTCCGCACAGCCTCTCAGGCCCTCCAGACACCGGATATCCTGCCACGGGACCTGCATGACAGCGCGGCGGACGGGGACATTTGCGAATTGCGCCCCGGCGCGGACGAACTCGTCGAGGTTATTGCCGCGCGGGCCGGAATCCATCCCGTTGCGGCTTTGTTTATCGACTATGGTCACGCCAGCAGCGCGCCGGGCGAAACGCTTCAGGCGGTCAGGGCCCATAAGTTTGCCGATCCGCTGGCCACGCCCGGCGAAGCGGACCTCACCGCACATGTGGATTTCGGGCGCCTTGGCGATATTGCGGCCAGGAACAGCCTGGAGGTTCATGGCCCCATCCCGCAAGCGGAGTTTCTTGGCGCGCTTGGCCTCAAGGAGCGCTGCGCACGGCTTATGGAAACGGCGGCGGACGATGACCGCAAGCTGGTCGCATCGGGGGCCCTGCGCCTAACGGACCCGGCGCAAATGGGCGGCCTTTTCAAGGTCATGGCGCTCACCAGCAAGGGCCTGACGCCACCGCCTTTTGCCAGTTTTGCGAAACCGGAGGCGATATCATGATTGTCGAAAGCGGCGCCCTTTCCGCCCTGCCGGGCATACGCCATGGCTTTGGAACCCGAATGGGAGGGGTTTCAGGCGGACTCTATGCTTCCCTCAATTGCGGGGTTGGCTCCAGGGACGATCAGCGAGATGTAGCCGAGAACCGCGCCCGGCTTGCAAAGAGGCTAGGCGCCGCGCCTGACACTCTTGTGACGCCCTATCAGACCCACTCCGCGCACGCCGTAACGGTAGAAAATCCCTGGGCGCGCGGCGATGCGCCCAAAGCTGACGGAGTTGTGACCGCGCGGTCCGGGATCGCCATTGCAGTTTCGACCGCCGACTGCGTGCCGGTGCTGTTCGCCGACTGCGAGGCAAAAATCGTCGGCGCCGCCCATGCCGGCTGGCGCGGCGCCTTGGCCGGCGTTCTCGAAGCCGTGCTTGAGGCCATGGAGGACCTTGGAGCGGACCGCGCGCGGATCAGCGCGGCCATCGGCCCGGCTATTTCACGGCAAGCCTATGAGGTCGGTGACGAATTCGAGGCCCGGTTTTTAGCCGGGGATAAAACCAGCGCGCGATTTTTTGAACGCGAGAGCCAGAATTCACGTCCACATTTTGACCTGACGGGTTATGTAGCGGCGCGTTTGCGCGCGGCAGGCACTGGAACGGTCGACGACGTGAAATTATGTACCTATGGTGACAGGGACCGGTTTTTCAGCTACCGGCGGTCATGTCACAATGGCGAGGCGGACTATGGCCGTCAAATCTCTGCCATTATGATCCCGTGATACTGGGTCATGGAAAAAGCAGGCACACAGGTGCACATTGCGCGGACCGCTGGACGGGTTCGCCCAGACGCTGTACAAATTAAGGCTGCGAGCAGCCAGGATCAGGCCAAGCCGTTGAAATCTTGGCGTATATTTGGTTTTTTGAAGAATGTGGAGCTCGAACGGGTGTTGAGCATGTTTATGGCGGCGGCGGGGCGCGTCAGCAGCCGGCTGGCGACGCTGGTACTATTGACGGTACTGACGGTCAGCCTTGGCGGGTGCGCGGGTGGCTCGCTGAGTAGTGTCTTCAGCGGTTCTGGCGGGCATGCGGCCGAAAACAGTCTGGCGGCGATTTCCTTTGCACCCGTCATTGGCCCGCCGGCCGACGTCGGCAGCAAGCTGACCGGACAGCTGGTTGCAGCGGCGCAGCAGAAAAACATCCCCGTCATCACCGACAAGAGCAAAACCGCGACTTATACGGTGCAGGGGTTCCTCGCCCAGTCCAACGAATCGAGGAAGGAAAAGTTCTCGTACATCTGGGATGTGAGAGATAAATCGGGCAACCGCGTCCACCGTATTCTTGGCGAGGAAGCGGTCCCGGCGAAACCGGGCGCGAAACCCTGGACATCCATCAATCAGGAAGCCCTGCAGAAGATCGCCGCCAAGACGGCGAGCGATCTTGCCATATGGCTGCCCAAGCAAGGTGGCGCGACGCCCGCGGGTACGAGTGCGACGCCTGTTGCGCAAAGCACCCCTGTCACGCGACCGCCGCATACCAGCGCCCCGGCACGAACAGCGTCGGCCAGACCGCAAAACAAGCGTATTGCGGTCCTGGTCCCGCCGGTATCGGGCGCGCCGGGCGATGGCCGGAAATCGTTGACCAATGCGATCAAAAGCCAGCTGCGGGCCAAGGGCGTACAGGTTGCCAGTACGGGCGGCGCCAATGTTTATAAGGTCAACGGCAAGGTGACCATGGGCAACGGAAGGACTGCCGGGACGCAGAGTGTCAAAATCGACTGGCAATTGCTGAGTGCATCGGGTCGTGATCTGGGCTCGGTAACCCAGCAGTCCGATGTCCCGAAAGGCTCACTGGACCGCAGATGGGGCCCGGCGGCCCTCTCCGCGGGGAACGCCGCCGCCGCCGAAATCGTCAAGCTTATCGCCAAGGGTCAGGGCTAAACGGGCGCGCCCCTGGCGCCTCGGTTTACACACCACTTTTACGTTGCTACAAAGCGGCCCTCTCAAGGGCGCGGGACAGGCACACCGGCCGCCGCGCCAAATCGACGATCGGCCCCGGAGCGGTGCATGAAACTGTTCGCCGGCAACTCCAATCAGCCCCTCGCGGAAGCGATTGCGGGACATCTCGATATTCCGCTGGGCAACTGTTCCGTCCGCCGTTTCGCGGATATGGAAGTCTTTGTCGAAATTCTGGAAAATGTGCGCGGCGAAGACGTCTTCGTCCTGCAATCCACGTCTTATCCGGCCAATGACCATCTGATGGAACTGCTCATCATGATCGATGCGCTGCGCCGGGCCTCGGCGCGGCGGATCACGGCGGTCATTCCTTATTTCGGCTATGCGCGGCAGGACCGCAAGGTCGGTCCGCGCACGCCAATCTCCGCCAAGCTGACCGCCAATCTCATTACCCATGCGGGCGCCGACCGGGTGCTGACCCTGGACCTGCACTCGGGGCAGATTCAGGGGTTCTTCGACATCCCCACCGACAATCTCTACGCGCAGCCGGTGATGGTGAAGGACATCAAGGAACAATATGACAACGGCACGCTGATGGTGGTTTCGCCAGATGTCGGCGGCGTGGCGCGCGCGCGCGGGCTGGCAAAACGCATCGGCGCCCCGCTGGCCGTCGTCGACAAGCGCCGCGAGCAGGCCGGCGAATCGGAAGTCATGAATATCATCGGCGATGTGGAGGGCCATTCCTGCATTCTGGTGGATGACATTGTCGATTCAGGGGGCACGCTGTGCAATGCGGCCGAGGCGCTGCTGGAACAGGGCGCGAGCGAAGTCAGCGCCTATATCACCCACGGCGTATTGTCGGGCGGCGCGGTCGCGCGCGTTGCGGCCTCTGACCTCAAGGCGCTCGTCATCACCGACTCGATCCTGCCCACCGAGGCGATCCGGGTCGCCAGCAATATCCGCGTCCTCCCCATCGCCCCCCTGCTCGGCGAGGCGATCAAGCGCACCAGCGACGAGAAATCGGTTTCGAGTTTGTTTGATTAGGTCGAAGGCACGCCCCCTCGTCACCCCGGGGCCCCCTATCGTCACCCCGGCGAACGCCGGGGTCCAGAGCAGCCTGCCAGTCATATCTTGAACTCAAAAACTGGATTCCGGTTTTCACCGGAATGACGGGGAGCGAGAATCAATGGCGCGAAGTCCGCGTTTCCCCCGCCGTGGCCGACTTGCCACGTCTGCGAAGATTTTGCCGGGGCGAAGCAACAAACGCCCGGAATCGAGTATACTCCCTCCAAATAACTCAAATTAGTCTGCGCAGGGGGTGCATCCATCATGAGTTCTTCAAGCCGTTACCTCACGAGCCTGACGCTGGCGTCTTTTGTGTTCGCCGCGCCGGTCGCCGCGCAGGAGTCCGGCTCCATGCAGGTCGGCGGCGCGACGGTATCCGTCGGCGCGGGTACGGCGATCCTGACCCTGCCGGATGTGCCGTCTGTCATGACCAGAACCACCGGGTTGCTCCCCGGATCAATTCTGCAAACATTCAAGTCCTCCGATGACTTTGGCGACGAGATCGGCTGGAACGTCAATGGGTCGATTGCCCTGCCGATGGGGGCCAATAAATCAGTCTCACTCAACGGTTTCTGGGCGAGTATAGACGATGGGAACTCAGCGACCTGCACCGCAGCGGTTGGTGAGTCCTGTGCTGTTTCGCCTCTCGTGGACGATCCCGCACTCGCACAATTCGCGGGTTTTGGGGGACCTGTTCAATTGAACTCGCGTTCCGAGCGCGAGGTGGACCATTGGGGCGTATCGCTGGAATCGAAATGGCGGCTTAACCCCGGCGTCATGGGCGTGACGCGAGCGCCGCACCAGCGCACATTTGCGATTGGCGCGGACATTCGGGGAATCGATCAGGACCTGAATGAAACAATCCTCGATCCTGCAACTCCGGCCTTCAGCGCGGTCTATAATGAAGACCTCGACACCCGCTATACCGGGGCTTACGCGGCATGGGGCGGTGATTATTCGATTCCCTTCCTCTCGAGCCTGACAAACGGAATGGGCCTGCGGTCTTCCTTCCTGCTGCGTGGCGGCGTCTATTACGCGGACACAGACTATTCAGGGCGGCTGACCACCGCTGGATCTACTTTTACGGCAACCAGCGCCTTGTCGCTTTCCGACAGTGACGTTGCCTTCATCGGCGGCCTTGTTCTGGAAACGCGCAAGCGGATTGGCCGGCGCGCGACGCTCTCGCTCAAAAGCGAATATGAATATTACTCCTATGTCCCGGAGATGGCCTACAATCAGGGCGATAACAGGCCAGGCTTCCCCACTAATTTGGCGAATGGACAGATCGGCACACGCATCGGCAGCGACGACGCCTTCTCCGCCCGCACCAGCCTGCGCCTGACCATCAAGCTCGGCCCGGACTCGGTCATGGAGCCGCTGAAGTAGCTTAACCTGAAATTCCTGCGGAGCTTGTCCCCGCGCAGGCGGGGAGCAGGAATCCATTGCGCACATGGACCCCTGCTTTCGCAGGGGTTTCGTATATTAGGTGCACGCTGAGGGTTGCCAACTTGGCCTGAAGCGCATCCCGCCATTGCCAGCGCGGCCCACGGGCGGTATAAGCGCGCCAGAAATTATGTCCCGCGGCCAGCGGGCCGGACACGGGTTCCGATATTAAAATTTTGAAAGGACGAGACATGGCCGAGATCAGCCAGATCAATGCTGCGGCGCGCGATGAATTGGGCAAGGGCGCATCCCGCGCCGCGCGGCGCGAGGGACGTATTCCGGCCATTATCTATGGGGACAACGCGGATCCGCAGACCATTTCGGTGGACGACAAGGAGCTACGGCTTCTGGTGCGCACGGGCCAGTTCCTGAACACGATTTTCATGATCGATGTGGAGGGCAAGCAAACCCGCGTGATCCCGCGCGAATTCCAGCTTCATCCCGTGCGCGATGTTCCTGTACATGTGGATTTCATGCGGCTCGGAAAAGGCGCGACGGTGACGGTCGAAGTGCCGATGAATTTCCTGAATGAAGAGGAATCGCCCGGCCTGAAGCGTGGCGGCGTGCTCAACATCGTGCGCCACACCATCGAGCTGAGATGTCTTGCCGAGGCAATCCCGGAGCAACTGGAAGCAGACCTCACCGGCCTCGATATCGGCGACTCGCTTCACGTCTCGTCGATCAAGTTTCCCGAGGGCGTTGAGCTGACCATCGCCGACCGCGATTTCACCATCGTCACCGTTGTCGGCCGCATGGCCGAGATCGTCGATGAGGTGGAGGAAGAAGAAGACCTCGAGGGCGAAGAGCTCGAAGAGGGCGAAGAAGGCGAAGAAGGCGCGGAAGGCGAAGGCGAAGAAGGCGGCGAAGCCGGTGGCGATTCCGATGGCGGTAAGAAATAAGGCGGATGCGCCTCGCCTTGCTTTGGGCTGTTAGCTCCCATGAAGCTGCTGATCGGACTTGGCAATCCCGGCGCGGAACATGCGCGCAACCGGCACAATGCCGGCTTTATGGCGGTTGACGCGATTGCCAGAACGCACGGCTTCGGCCCGTGGCGCAGAAAATTCCAGGGCCAGATCGCCGAGGGGCGGCTGGGGACCGGGAAATGCCTGCTGCTGAAACCCGCAACATTCATGAACGAGTCCGGGCGCGCCGCGAATGAGGCGGTGCGCTTCTATAAACTCGACCTCGATGACGTGATCGTTCTCCATGACGAGATCGATCTTGCGCCCTGTAAAATCCGCGTCAAAACAGGCGGCGGAGTTGCCGGTCACAACGGCCTCAAATCCCTGACGCGCCATATCGGCAACGACTATGCGCGCGTGCGTATCGGTATCGGCCATCCCGGCGAAAAGTCGAAAGTCCACGGACATGTATTGAAGGATTTCACAAAATCCGAGCAGGTCTGGCTGGTGCCGCTGATCGCCGCGATCGCCGACGCCGCGCCGCATCTGGCAGATGGCGATAATGCAAACTTTATGAACAAGGTCGCGCTTGGGCTTGGCGGCGACGTAAAGTCCTCCACCTCTCCGGCAAAACGCGGCGCGTCGCCATCGAGACCTTCACAACGTGATCTGGCGCGCAAATCCGCCGCCCCCGCGTCCAAGCCCGACGACCCTCAGCCTGCAACGCCAAAGGGACCCTTCGCCCGGCTGCGCAGTCTGTTCGGAACCGAAAAAGAATAAGAAACGGGAAGCGGAAAATTCATGGGATTCAAATGCGGGATCGTCGGGCTACCCAATGTCGGCAAGTCCACTCTCTTCAATGCGCTCACACAGACCGCCAGCGCGGAGGCCGCCAATTACCCCTTCTGCACCATCGAGCCCAATGTGGGCGAAGTACCGGTGCCCGACCCGCGCCTTGAGAAAATTTCCGCGATCGTCAAACCGCAAGCGACCCTTCCGACCCGGCTCACATTCGTAGACATTGCCGGGCTGGTGAAGGGCGCGTCAAAAGGTGAAGGGCTCGGTAACCAGTTCCTGGCCCATATTCGCGAAGTGGACGCCATCGCCTATGTGCTGCGCTGCTTCGATGATGCGGACGTCACCCATGTCGAGGGGCGCATCGACCCGCTGAGCGACGCGGAAACGGTCGAGACGGAGCTGATGCTCGCCGACATGGAAAGCCTGGAGAAACGCATCGAGCCGCTGGAGAAGAAGCTCCGGGGCCAGGACAAGGAGGCGAAAAAAACCCTGGAACTGGTTCATTCGTCCCTTGAGTTGCTGCGTGAGGGAAAACCGGCGCGGGTTGCGCTGGTGGCAAAAGACGACCGGCGCGCCTTCCGGGCGCTCAATCTGCTGACCTCCAAGCGCGTGCTTTATGTCTGCAATGTCGACGAAGCGTCGGCGGCGAGCGGAAACGCTTATTCCAGGCAGGTTGAGGCGAAAGTCGCCCAAGCCGCAAAAGTGCTCAGCGGCTCGGACCCCAGGCCCGCCGAGGTGGTCGTCATATCCGCCAAAATCGAGGCCGAACTGGCCCAGCTCCCCGAAGAGGAGCGCAGGGAATATCTCTCAGAGCTTGGCCTTGCCGAGCCGGGCCTCGACCGCCTCATCCGCGCCGGATACGATTTACTTGAACTCATTACCTATTTCACCGCCGGCGAGAAGCAGGTGCGCGCCTGGACCGTGCGGCAAAACACCAAAGCGCCAAGGGCCGCCGCCGTCATCCATACGGATTTCGAAAAAGGGTTCATCCGCGCCGAGACCATCGCCTATGACGATTTCGTCAAGCTGGGCGGCGAGCAGGGCGCCAAGGAAGCGGGCAAGATGCGCCTTGAAGGCAAGGAGTATATCGTCAGGGATGGCGATCTGCTGCATTTCCGCTTTGCGACGTAATGGCTGAATGTTTTGGACCCCCGTTTTCACGGGGGTTTCGATCATCTTAATAACCCAGTCAGAATTGAAACCCCCGTGAAAACGGGGGTCCAAGAACGATACCCATGACGCACAAAAACACAGTCCTGCGCTCCATAGAAACACCCGACGGCGGACGCTGCGTCGATTTTTTCATTCGCCCCGACGGCTCTTTCGGTTTCGAAGAATACCGCCGCGATCTGGAAGACATGCGCGGCTGGTTCCCGATCGGATTTCATGGCAAAAAAAGTTTCGGGTCCCAGAGCGAAGCAGAAGACAAAGCCGTCACCGCCGTCACCTGGCTCAAAAATCTGCTCTAAGTCTCATCCTGCTGGCCGTAACACTTGAAGCGCTCCAGAACTGCGTCCATCTCCGCATCTTCCAGAATATACGGCTCGCCAATTTGGCAAACCGCCACATATTGCGCCGCCAGCGCTTCAACCTCGCGCGCCAGACCAAGTGCGGCTTCCAGCGTTTCCCCGCAGGCGATTTGCCCATGATTGGCCATCAGACATGCGCTGCGGTCCTTGAGCGCGGCGGCAACATGGTCCGCCAGCTCTCCGGTTCCAAAGGTGGCGTAATCCGCCAAAGGAATATCCGCCCCGCCCGCAACCGCGACCATGTAATGGAACGCCGGGATGGGTTTACGGGCGCAGGCCAGAGCGGTGGCAAAACGCGAATGGGTATGGACGATGGCGCCCGCCTCTTCGCGCGCGCCATAGGCGGACAAATGAAAGCGCCACTCGCTCGAAGGCTTGCGTGCGCCGGGGCTTGTTTTCCCCTTTTTGTCCAAGAACACAATGTCTTCCGGAATCAGGTCGTCATAGGCCAAGCCGGTGGGTGTGATCAGCAGTCCCTCCGCCCAGCGTGCTGAAACATTGCCCGATGTCCCCGGCGACAGGCCTTCTTTCGACATGGCGAGCGCGGTGTCGATGATTTGCTGACGCAGCCAGGCTTCGTCGGCGTTACCCGTCATCGCCCCTCTCCGGATAGAGCCCCAGCAGCCCGTCGAGGCTGGCCGCGCACACACCCCGTTCGGTGATGAGGCCGGTGACGAGGCGCGCCGGTGTCACGTCGAACGCCGGATTGGCCGCCGCACTGCCCGGCGCGGCAATATCTATCGTGATGACCTCTCCCTCGCTGGTGCGCCCGCTCATCCGCGTCACCTCTTCGCCGCTGCGCTCCTCGATCGGAATTTCGAACCCGTCCATCAGCGACCAGTCGATTGTGGTGTGCGGCAGGGCCACATAGAAGGGCACCTCATTGTCGGCCGCCGCGAGCGCTTTTAAGTAAGTGCCGATCTTGTTGGCGACATCGCCACTGGCCGCCGTGCGATCCGTTCCTGTCAGCACCAGATCGACCTCGCCGCGCTGCATCAGATGCCCGCCCGCATTGTCGGCAATGATCGTATGGGGCACGTCTTCATGACCCAGCTCAAAGGCGGTGAGCGCGGCGCCCTGATTGCGCGGCCGCGTTTCATCGACCCAGACATGAACAGGAATGCCCGCCGCATGGGCCTGATAGATCGGCGAGGTTGCCGTGCCCCAGTCGACGGTCGCCAGCCAGCCCGCATTGCAATGGGTGAGGATGTTCACCGCCTTGCCTTTTTTGGCCCTTGCAATCTTCTCAATGAGTCCCAGCCCATGCACGCCGATCATGCGGCAGGTTTCGACATCCTCATCGCAGATTTCAGCCGCGCGGGCGTAAGCCGCGATCACCCTTTTCTCGCGTGGCAGATTGCGGACGCAGTGCATCATCTCATCCAGCGCCCAGCGCAGATTGACCGCCGTAGGGCGTGTGGCCATCAGCAATTCGCTGGCGGCTTCAAGATTTTCGTCCGACGAGTCCTCGCGCAAGGCGAGGCAGATCCCGTAAGCGGCACTCGCCCCGATCAGGGGCGCGCCGCGCACCAGCATCTCCTTGATTGCGTGGGCTGCATCGCCGGCGCTCTTAAGCGCTCTGGTTTCAAAAACATGCGGCAGTTTGGTCTGGTCGATGATACCGATGGTCCATTCATCGTCATCGACCCAGATGGTGCGGAAATGTTCGCCGTCGATATTCATGCGTGCGACACCTCAGTCCCCTTCAAACTCAATCAGAGTATGGCACGCGACGCCCATCGCCTCGACCCGTTTGCGGCCCGCAAGATCGGGCAGGTCGATGACGAAGGCCGCGCCAATGATCTCCGCATCCAGCTTGCGCAGCAGTTTGACCGCCGCCGCCGCCGTGCCGCCTGTGGCGATGAGATCGTCCACCAGCAGGACGCGCTCCCCTTTGGTGATTCCATCCTCGTGGATCTCAATGACGTCGACGCCATATTCCAGCTCATAGTCCTGGCCAATGGCCTTGCCCGGCAGCTTGCCCTTTTTGCGGATGGGCACGAAACCGCAGCCGAGCCGGTCGGCGATGGCGCCGCCTAAGATAAATCCGCGCGCCTCGATACCGGCGACCGCATCCACCTGAACCTCGCCATAGGGCGCGGCCAGTTGCTCGATACAGGAGGTGAGACCCCTGGCGTCGCCCAGAAGCGTGGTGATGTCGCGGAACATGATGCCGGGTTTGGGGTAGTCGGGAATGGTGCGCACAAGCAACTTGATATCGGTATCCGTCATCACCCTGCTCCCCCTAAAGCACCCGGCCGGCCACCGCGTCGAGCTTTCTCAGCAGCTCGGGGTCGCGCGCCTCGGGCGCGGTGATGATGGCGATGTCCAGCGCCCTGTCGGACCCGATGGGGCATGGCTCATGCTCGCGCGGAATATCGCGCGCCAGCCTTGCTATCAGGCTGGTGGCCTTGTCCACATTGTCATGAAGGGTCTTCAGCAGCACCTCGATATTTATATCCGTATGGGTATCGTGCCAGCAGTCGTAATCGGTCACCATGGCAAGGGTCGCGTAACAGATTTCCGCCTCCCGGGCGAGTTTTGCCTCGGGCATGTTGGTCATGCCGATGACATCGCAATTCCAGGAGCGGTAGAGGTGGGACTCCGCGCGGGTTGAGAATTGCGGGCCTTCCATGACGAGATAGGTGCCGCCGCGTTTGTATTCCAGCTTTTCTCCCTTTGCGGCTTCTTCGATCCTGCTGGCAAGGCCGGGGCTCACCGGATCGGCAAACGCCACATGGGCGACGCAGCCCGGACCGAAGAAGCTTTTGTCACGCGCGAAAGTTCGGTCGATGAACTGGTCGACAATGACAAGTGTCCCCGGCGCCAGTTCCTCGCGGAACGATCCGCAGGCGGAGACGGATACAAGATCCGTAACGCCGGCCCGTTTCATGGCATCGATATTGGCACGGTAGTTGATCTGGCTGGGGCCGATGCGGTGGCCACGCCCATGGCGCGGCAGGAAGACGAGCGGCAGCCCGTCTATCTCGCCGAAGCCCAACTCATCGGAGGGCTCGCCCCAGGGCGTGTGGATACGCTCGGTGCGCGTCTTCTCCAGTCCCGGCAGATCGTATACGCCGCTGCCGCCGATAATACCGAGTACGGTTTTCGTCATGCGTTCTTTCCCCCGGCCTCGCCGGCCATGTTTCCTTCTCTTACCGCAACTCAGCGGGTCCAGGCTCTCCAGTAAGCTGGGACCCTAGCCCCGTGTCCCACCGGAGCCAAAGAAAAAGTCCGTATCGCGCCGTCAACCCAGCGCATCCAAATTTTCTCCCCAATCGTTGCTGCGAAGACAGAAAAGCTATTCAAACGCCTGTTCAGGAGGAACTCATGACAAAACGTTTTCTTACGCTGACTATCCTCGCCACCTCTTTCATGTTGGCCGGACCATCCTTCGCCCACGAAACCAAGAAGGACGCCATGATGAAGAAGGACTCCATGATGAAGTCCGATGCCATGAAGAAGGACGCCATGATGAAGTCCGACGCCATGAAGAAGGACGCCATGATGAAGGCCGAGGCCATGAAGAAAGAGGAGATGATGAAGGCCGAGGCCATGAAGAAGGAAGAGATGATGAAGGCCGAAGCCATGAAGAAGGAAGAGATGATGAAGGCCGAGGCCATGAAGAAGAAAGAAATGATGAAGAAGCAGTAGACCCTCCTCCCCGGCTTTCCGGCCGGCGCGGCATCGCTCCGCGATGGCCCCCGCCGGCAAAAAGGCCCCGCCCAGGCGGGGCCTTTTTGTTTGCAACCATCAGCGGCGTGAAGCCGTTCGCCTGCTTTCGCATCCAAAGTCTTCTACTGCCCGTTGCTATATTCAGTTGCTATATTCAGAAGACAGATGATCGCTCCCGGGCCCCAAGGAGGACAAAGGCATGGACCATGCAAAGAGACATTTTCTGCAAGCCCTCGGCGCCGGCGTCATGCTCGCGGTAAGCGGTATGGGCAGCGCCATGGCGGAAACAGTCACCAGACTGAAGCTGAGCAATGCGGAGTGGCGCAAGCGCCTCACGCCGGAACGCTATGATATCCTGCGCAATGACGGCACCGAAAAGGCCTATTCCAGCCCGCTGAACAATGAGAACAGGACTGGAAAATTTAATTGCGCCGGCTGCGGCCTTGCGCTGTTTGAAAGCGCTACCAAATTTGAAAGCGGCACGGGCTGGCCGAGCTTTTTCCGCCCCATCGCGGCCCATGTGGGGACCAAACTGGACTTCAAACTCATCTTCCCTCGGACCGAATATCATTGCGCGCGCTGCCTGGGGCATCAGGGCCACGTTTTCAAGGATGGCCCGAAGCCCACGGGATTGCGCTATTGCAACAACGGCCTGGCGCTGACCTTCAAGCCAGAAAAGGCATAGTCCGCACGGGGGGACGGCGCTTCCCCCGCACCCGCAAACCGGCCCCAGACACGAACCGGAGTTTCCCTCATGCCCCGTTCTGTTTTCATTGCCGCTGCCAGTATTACGGCAGCCTTGATTTTCAGCATCGCTGCACCCACAGACGCCGCCGCAGGGCGCAAAGCCGCGATCTTCGCCGGCGGTTGTTTCTGGTGCGTGGAAGCGGACTTCGACAAAGTTTCCGGCGTCATCAGCACGACCTCCGGCTATATCGGCGGCAGTGCGAAGACCGCGAATTACAAGCGCATTTCAGCCGGAGGCACCGGCCACTACGAGGCGGTGAAAATCGTCTATCACCCCGAGAAAGTGTCCTATGACCGCCTGCTGCATTCATTCTGGCGGAGCGTCGACCCGACCGACCCGGGCGGTCAGTTCTGCGACCGGGGTTCCAGCTACAAAACCGGAGTGTTCGTCGCCAACGAAACAGAGAGGAAAATCGCGCAGGCCTCGAAGCGGAAGGCCGCCGCCGCACTGGGCAAAAAAATCGTCACCCAGATTATCAGGGCCGGTGCATTCTACGATGCGGAAAAGTATCACCAGAATTATTACAAACGCAATCCGGTCCGCTACAATGTGTATCGTTACGGCTGCGGCCGCGACGCCCGGATCAAGGCGCTGTGGGGCGATCAGGCCATGGCGGGGATCAAGGGTTATTAACGCGAAGGCCCCTAGCCTGCTTCCTGACAACAGGCGCTTTTTCGATCTTTTTCCTTGCCGGGGGGCGCTCCGCAGCACGCCGCTTCGTCACTTTGAGACAGACGCGCAGCTTCCTCCCGAACGCCGTCACCATAGATAGTCGCCTGGCCGTGGGTAAGAAAAGTTTCCCAGGCCACGCCATCGGGATCCCGTATCCACGCCTTGGTGGAATCGGCATAGCAGCAAGTCACCTGCCCCTGATCGTAGATCTGTCCTTCAGAGGCTTCCAGATTTGCACGGATGCCGGCAAGCTCCGCGTCATCCTCCGCCTGAATCCCGATATGATCGATGCCGGGCCTGGCGCCTTTGGTCGATATGGCGAAATTCAAACGCGGGTCCTCAACCATCCATTTTGCATAATCGTCATGCTGCACCGCGGGTTCAGCGCCAAACAATGTCGAATAGAAGGCTACTGATTTATCAAGATCAGACACCGTCAGATTGACATGGAACCGTTTCATTTCAATATCCTCCTCTATGGGCCTCAACCGGTGCAGACGGACGCTCAACCTGCGGCATACAAATTTCTGAACGGCCCTGACAGCAATCTTGCATTAGAAAATCCAGCAATACGCGCATTCCCTCGCCGGCCAGCGCATAGTGAATATAGCGACCGTCTCTGCGCGCGGTCACAAGACCGGCGTTCTCCAGCTCCTTGAGGTGAAAGGAAAGCGCGGTAGCGCTAATTCCGACGCACTGAGCGATCGCGCCAGCATTCATGCCTTCGGGGCCTTCGCGCACCAAAAGGCGGAAGACCGCCAGACGGTGTTCCTGGGCGAGTGCGGCCAGCGCTCGTATGGCTTCCTTGCTGTTCATCATTTCAATATTTCATAAATTATTGAACTAATCAAGCGGCACATCGCGAAAACGGGCCATACGAACGCAGAATGACGGTAATTTATGAGTTCATGACCTAGGGTCCGGACCCTAGTGCTTCAGCCTGGCCCACACGCGGCGCTTGGCCATGTAGAGAAAGCCCGCAAGAATAAAAAGATAGATCATGAAGCGGAAACCGAGCTTGTGGCGCTCTTCCAGCTTCGGTTCCGCCGTCCACATGAGAAACGCGGAAACATCCTTGGCATAGTTCTCAAGTATCTGCGGAGTGCCATCGGTATATTCGACCGAGTCGGCATCAAGCGGCGAGGCCATTGCAATCTGCCCCCCCGTGAAAACGGGGTTGTAGCTCATTCCCTCCCCCACTTTCATATCGCCCGGCGCTTTCTTGTAGCCCGTCAGGAGAGCGTAGAGGTAATCCGGCCCGCCGACCCGCGCCTTGGCCATGACGGAGAGATCCGGCGGATAGGCGCCATTGTTGGCGGCCCGCGCTGCATTTACATTCGCGAACGGAGAAACAAAGGCATCGGACGGCCTGCCGGAGCGGGTGAACATCTCCCCGTCATCATTGGGGCCATCCTGAACCTCGGCTTCAGCGGCCAGCGCCTTCACCGCCGCCGCGCTGAATTCCGGTCCGCCCGGCTCTCCAAGATTACGGAAACGAACCAGCCGCAGGCCGTGGCACGCGGCACAGACCTGCTTATAGACCTTGTAGCCGCGCTGTAACTGGCCCCGGTCGTACATACCGAAGGGCGCCGAAAACGACCAGCTCTGTGCCTTGATCTGATCTGCCTTGCCGACCGCTTGCGGCGGCGCAACCACCAGAGCAGCGGCAAAAAGGAAAGTGCCCGCAAGGCCAAAGGCAAGGTTCCGGGCCGGTGATACGAATTTTCTCATTTTTCTAAATCTCCCATCACCGCCGTCCGGGTGAAGCGGATGCCGCGGACGGTCTGCTCCCGCCGGATCCTTTTCCCAGCACATCATCTGTAATACTGCCCGGCATGGCCGAGGGCTTTTCAAACCAGCCCAGCACCGGGAGGACCACCAGCAGATGCCCGAAGTAGAGGGCCGTGCCAATGCGCGAAAACAGCAGATACACCCCTTCTGCCGGCTTGGCGCCGAGATAGCCCAGTGCAAGCACTACGATGATGAAGAGCGCGAAGAACCATTTATAGATAGGCCGGTAGCGCGTCGATCTCACTTTGGATGTGTCGAGCCATGGCAGGAACGCCAGCAGGCCAATCGATCCGGCAAACGCGATCACGCCAAACAGCTTGTCAGGGATCGCCCGCAGGATCGCGTAAAATGGGAGGAAATACCATTCAGGTACGATGTGCGGCGGTGTCTGCAGCGGATCGGCCTGTTCATAGTTGACCGGGTCGCCAAGAAAGTTCGGCGCATAAAACACAAAGCCCATGAAAAGGATCACAAACAGGCACAAGGCGTATGCGTCCTTCAGCGTGTAGTAGGGGTGGAAGGGAACCGCATCGGATTTGGTTTTGATGTCGATGCCAGTCGGGTTGTTGTTGCCTGGCACGTGCAACGCCCAGATATGCAGGATCACGAGGCCCACAATGACAAACGGCAGCAGATAGTGCAGGGAGAACAGCCGGGTCAGCGTCGGGCCGCCAACCGCAAATCCGCCCCAGATCCACTGCACGACGGTAGTCCCGAGACCCGGCACTATGGAATCGAGAGATGAGAACAGGTTGGTGATGACCGTCACCGCCCAGAAGCTCATCTGACCCCATACGAGCGAATAGCCCATGAAAGCGGTGGCCATCATGGCGAGGAAGAGAAACACGCCGAGGACCCACAGGACCTCACGCGGCGCCTTGTATGAGCCGTAATACATGCCGCGCGCAATATGGATATAGACGGCAAGGAAGAACATGGAAGCGCCATTGGAGTGCATATAGCGCAGCAGCCAGCCCCAGTTCACATCGCGCATGATGCGCTCGACGCTGTCGAACGCCATCGATTCGTGCGGCACATAGTGCATGGCGAGGACGATGCCCGTGGCGAGCTGGACAACGAGAAAAAACGTCAGGATGCCGCCAAACGTCCAGAGATAGTTCAGGTTGCGCGGGGTCGGGAAATCCTGCAGCTGGTCATGCATTAGCCGCATGATCGGAAGCCTGACATCGAACCATTTCGCAATGGCCGTGTTCGGCTTGTAGCTTGATGCGTGTGCCATTTACGCCCTCTGTTGGCTCAGGGTAAGGACCCTAAAAAGCCCTAGCCGATCTTGATCTTGGTTTCAGAAATATAGTCATAGGCGGGAACATCGAGATTGCGCGGCGCCGGTCCCTTGCGGATGCGTCCGGCGGTGTCGTAGTGAGACCCGTGGCAGGGGCAGAACCAGCCGCCATATTCACCCTTTTCGTCGCCAACTCTCTGGCCCTTCGGGATGCACCCGAGATGAGTGCAGATGCCGATCATAACCAGCATTTTCTCGTTTTTGACATTCACGCGGTTCTGGTCGGTTGCCGGCGCACTGTCGCCAACATTTTCGTTGCGGGCGACCGGGTCGGCAAGATCGTCGAGCTTGACTGACCTGGACTCCTCGATTTCGGCGGATGTGCGGTAACGGATGAAAACCGGCTTCCCGCGCCATGAAACCGTGATGGACTGACCTTCCTCGATCGGCGCAAGATCAACCTCGACGGTGGCCAGCGACAGCGTCGACGCGTCCGGGTTCATCTGGTCGATAAACGGCCACAGGGCCGCGGCGCCGCCGACAGCCGCGAAAGAACCCGCCGCAATGGTCATGAAATCCCGTCGGTTCGGTTCAACTGTCTTCGTGGCCAAGGCGCAATTCCTCCTTCAAAGACCAAAAATCCGGGGACACTCCGGCGACAACAGGCCGGCGACAACAGGCCGGCGACAACAGGCCGGCGACAACAGCAATGACAGCCTCTGGCTCGCCCTGGAAGAGCCGCGCTATCGCCGCACTCCAGACCCACATCACCAAAGGATGGACTGATACCCCCAAATCTGTTCCCATCCCGCCGCACGCATAATGCCGTTGAGCCAAAGACGGTGATGGTCCCGATTCACCACTTTTTTGCACCCTTGCGCGCGAATGTCTAGGGCATGTTCCAATCGGTGTGCAGAAACTCAACGTATCGCGGATAAATCCGATGGATATAGCCCTCTACCAGCCCGATATTCCGCAAAACACCGGGGCGATCCTGCGGCTTGCCGCCTGCGTGAACATCGACGTCCATATCGTCGCACCATCGGGATTCGATTTGAGTGAGCGGGCGCTGCGGCGCGCGGGGCTCGACTATATCGAGCATGCCCGCATCCGCCGCCATGACTCTTTCGAGACATTCAATAGCTGGCGCATCGACGAGAAATGCCGGCTGATCCTGCTGACCACCCGGGCTGAAACGCCTTACTCCGCCCTCTCCTACCTGCCCGGCGATATCCTGCTGCTTGGCCGCGAGAGCGCGGGCGTGCCGGAGGACGTTCATGAGGCCGCCGATGCATCCGTGCGGATCCCCATGGCGCGGGGGCGGCGCTCGCTCAATATCGTGACCGCGGCCGCGATGGTGCTCGGCGAAGGCTTGCGGCAGACGGACGGGTTTCCGCACTGAGCGTGTCAGCCCTCCGGAACCCATTTCGGTTTTCGCTTCTGCAGGAAACTGCTCAGGCCTTCCGCCGCATCTTCGGTCATGCGCCGTCTGGCGTGAAGCTGCGCCATGTCTTCCAGTTCCTCGGGCGTGAATTCAAGCCCGGCAAATTTGAGCGCGTTGGCTTTTGTGCCCGCGAGAGCATCGGGCGGGCAGTGAAGCAGCGCATCGATAATGGGTTCCGCCGCCTCTTCCAGTTTTCCGGCCTCGCAGACCTCATCGACAAAACCAATCTCGAATGCGCGTCTGGCATCGAAGCGCTCGCAGGTTAGGCTGTAGCGGCGCAGCCGTCCCGCCCCGAGCCGTGAGAGCAGCTGTGGCACAATCGGCGTCGCCACCAGCCCCCAGCGCGCCTCGGTGATGGCGAAGATGGCGCCTTCTTCCGCGATGACGATATCGCAGGCGGCGGCCAGCCCCGTGCCGCCGCCGAAGCAGCCGCCATGAATGAGCGCGATGGTCGGCTTGAGGCATGTGGTCAGTCCATGGATTGCCGCCGTCGTGGCGCGGGAGACTTTTAGATTTTCCTCAAAGCTTTTGCCCGCGTTTTCCTGAATCCAGTTGAGATCGGCCCCGGCCTGGAAATGCCGGCCATTACCCCGGATGACGATGACCCGCACCGAGTCGTCCTTGGCAAGCACGTCAATGCCCGCGATCAGGGCATCGATCATCTCGCCGTTATAGGCATTGTTCACCTCCGGACGGTTGAGCCGGACGCTCGCCACCCCGCGCGCGTCTGTTTCGGTCAGGACAACAGCTTCGCTCATGGTTTCAGATCGCCTTTGCATCGCGGAGCGATTTCAGTTTTGCCGCGTCATAACCAAGTCCATGCAGGATTTCTTCGGTTTGCTGGCCGAGTTTCGGCGCCGGATTGGCGGGGGTTTGCGACCCGCCGCTGAGGACGGGAGAGGCCAGCATCCGGTAGTCGCCATGACCTTCCAGATGAAGCGTCTGCACGCCGCCCCGCTCGGCCACGAATGGATTGTCGAGGGCATCGGCAATGCCGTTTATGGGCGATGCCGGAACTTCGCCGGCGAAAAGTTCGAGCCATTCGGCGGTGGTCTTCGCGGCGAGAACGTCATCGAGCAGTTCCTCAATCGCCTTCCGGTTTTCCAGCCTGTCCCTGAAGCGCGCGAAGCGCGGGTCGGCGGCCCACTCCTCCTTGCCGACAGCATGGCAAAGGGCGGGCCAGAATTTCTCCTTGTTGCACATGAGATAAATCCAGCCGTCCCTGGTCTTGTAGGTCTGGCATGGCGTGAGGGAGGGATGGGCGGAGCGTGGCAAGCGCTCCTGCACATGGCCCTCGTTCAGATACCAGATGGCGGGATAGGCCGTATTGCACATGGCGATGTCGAACAGGCTCACATCCATATCGCGGCCCTCTCCGCACGCCCGCGCGCCGGTCAGTCCGGCCAGCAGCGCATAGGCCAGGGCGAGTCCCGTCATCTGGTCGACGACGGACAGCCCGAAGCGCGTCGGGGGCGTATCGGGTTCGCCCGTCAGGGCGAAATATCCCGCCTCCGCCTGCATGAGATAATCGAAGCCCGGCCAGCTCGCCCGCGACCCCTCGCGGCCATAGGCGGAAAGGTGAGCGCAGACGATTTTCGGATTGATTTCTTTGAGCGCCTCGTATGTGAGGCCGAGTTTGTCCGGCACATCGCCGCGCAGGTTCGAGGCCACCGCGTCCGCGCCCTTCACCAGATCGTGGAACACTTCGCGCCCTTCTGGCTTGGAGAGATCGAGGCCGAGGCTTTTCTTGTTGCGATTGTAAGCGTGGAAGAATTCGGAATCCTCGGGCGTGAAGAAATACGGCCCCACCTCGCGGGCGAAATCCCCGCCCGTATTGGGGTTCTCGATCTTGATGACCTCCGCCCCCTGATCGGCCAGGAACAGGGTGCCGAACGGCCCGGCGCCATATTGCTCGACTGCCAGCACGCGGACGCCTTCAAGAGGGAGTGGCGCACTCATTCCTACACCGGATATTTTTCGACAAGCTGGCGGGCGATGATGAGGCGTTGCAACTCATTGGTCCCCTCGCCGATCGCCAGCAGCGGCGCATCGCGATAATAGCGCTCGATGTTGAATTCCGTCGAATAGCCATAAGCGCCGTGGATGCGCATGGCTTGCGCTGAATTCTCCATCGCCGCTTCCGTCGCGAACAGCTTGGCCATGCCGGCCTCCAGATCGCTGCGCCGGCCCTCATCATAGGCCTGCGCCGCCTGCTGCGTCAGGAGCCGCGCCGCCTCCACCCGCGTTGCCATGTCGGCGAGTTTGATCTGGATGGTCTGGTGCTCAGCAATGGGTTTGCCGAAGGTCTTTCGCGTCTGGGCATAGGCCAGCGATTCTTCAAGACACGCCCGGGCAATACCGACGCCGCGCGCCGCCACATTGATGCGCCCAAGCTCCAGCCCGTTGAGCGTCTGTTGCAGGCCCCGGCCTTCCCCGCCGCCAAGCAGATTTTTCTGCGGGACCCGCACGTCACTGAATTCAATGCCGCATGTATCGACGCCGCGATAGCCGAGCTTGCCGAGCCTTGAGGGCACATAGCCGGCCTCGCGCGGGACAAGCAATATGCTCATGCCCTTGTGCGCCGGCTCCGCCTTAGAATCCGTTTTCACCAGCACGGCGAGAATGTTGCCCATCAGGGAATTGGTGATCCACATCTTGGACCCGTTGATGACATAGTCATCGCCCTCGCGCTCCGCGCGCATACGGATGCCCTGCAGATCGGTGCCCGCGTCAGGCTCGGTGAGCGCGATGCCGCCGCGCAGTTCGCCGGAGGCGAATTTCGGCAGATAGGCCTGTTTCATTTCATCGGAACCGAACCGCTCCACCATACTGGCCATGATGAGATGCGAGCCGATGATGCCGCCGACCGACATCCACACAGCCGCGATTTCCTCCACAATGCGCGCGAAAGTGGACGCTGATAATCCAAGCCCGCCATAGTCTGAAGAAATCGTGATGCCGAACAGCCCGAGCTCCGCCATCTTGTCGGCGATCTCCTGAGGGTATTCGTCCCGTGCTTCAAGATCGTGGGCGTAAGGCGCCACGTCGCGTTTGAGAAATTCCCGCACGCTGGCGAGGATCAGCGCCTCGTCTTCTTCGGAAGTTATATTTCGCCGTTGATCCACTGCCTAGTAATCCGCCCTGTCGTCCACGCCGTGCCCGCGCCTGGGAATCAGCATACTGCGCTCAAAGGACATGATCTCGGTCCCATCCGCCTTTTTCCCGGTGGTCTTCACGGTGACAATGCCCTGGGTGGGGCGCGATCTGGATTCGCGTTTGGCAAGCACCTCCGATTCCGCATAAATCGTGTCGCCGATAAAAACGGGCGCGGGAAGTTTGATCTTGTCCCACCCCAGATTGGCGATGGTTTTCTGGCTGATGTCCGAAACGCTCATGCCCGCCACGATCGAGAGCGTCAGGCAGGAATTCACCAGCGGTTTGCCGAACTCGCTTTTGGCCGCATATTCGAAATCAAAATGCAGCGGGTGCTGGTTCATGGTGAGCAGGGTGAACCATGTGTTGTCCGCTTCCGATATGGTGCGCCCGGGCCGGTGCTCGTACACATCGCCGACCTTGAATTCCTCGAAATACCGGCCATAGGACTCGCGGTAGCGGCCTTCGCCGATTTTTTTCGCTTCAGCGACCACCGCTCAGGACCCCTGGCTCAATGCCATGACAGCCGACACGGAGTTGGCCTGCTCCAGCGCCATCAGCTGGTCGGCGAGACGGTTGGCCCCCTCCTCGCCCAGATACGGCGCGCAAAGGCCGTCGAATTTGCCGCGGAACTCCTCATCGTCGAGGAAATTATCCGGCTCGCCCCTCGGCACCACGACCAGCGATTCAAATTCTCCGCTTGCGGTCTTCACCTGGACGACCGCGCTCAGATTGGCGGGAAACTCCGCCTGCGCGCGCTCGTCCACCACGGAGCGGACCTTTCGGGTCAGCGCGCGGGTGGTTTCGTCCTCCAGGTGCTTTTTATAGTCATCCCAGGCGAGGCCACCCTCGCGCAGCGCCACCGCCGCGCAGAACGGCATGGAGAACTGGCCGTCCACGACGCTGCGCGGATTGGTCTTGTCCTCCGGTCCGCCGATAATTTTCCAGCCCGTCTCCGGCAGGCCTATTTCAACCGCCTCGACATCGCCCGCGCAGAACCCATGCTCCTTCATGAGCAAAACAAGGCCATCAATAGCCGCGTGGGAGTAACGGCAGGAGGGATAGGGTTTCACGGCCAGCGCCATGGTCTCCCACCTCTCGCCAAGGCCTTCGACCGCCTTTTCGGGAACGGATTGCGGCGAGTAGCCATGCAGAAAACCGTACCGGCCCTCGAAGGCCTCGCGCGGGCCCTTGAAGCCCTCGCCCGCCAGAGTTGCGCATATGAGACCGTTCTGCGCCGCCTGCCCCACATGGGAGCGCTTGGTCCATGCGCCATCGGCAAGGAACTGCATGGACCCCGCCGCCTGGCTGAGCGCAATGCCAAAGGCGCTCTGAATACCGTCCGCGTCCAGCCCGAGCAGTTTACCGGCGGCAGCGGCGGCGCCGAACACGCCGCAGGTGGCCGTCGGGTGGAAGCCCCGGTCGTAATGGGCGGTCGGATCGAGCGCCAGAGCCAGCCTGATCTGGACTTCATATCCGGCGACCACGGCGGTTATCAGCTCCTTGCCCGACGCATCGCTCATCTGGGCGGCGGCGAGGGCGGCGGGAACAATCGGCGCGGAGGAATGCAGCGAGCCGGCCGCATGGGTGTCATCGAAATCGAGCGAATGAGCGAGCGTGCCATTGATGAGCGCCGCCGCCGTTGGCGCATAGGAGCGCGCATCGCCCATCACCGAACAGACGCCATCCGCAAGCCCGAGTTTCTCGACCGCCGATATGAGGCTCGGAGTCGATTCCGCGTCGTGACGCGCGCGGATGATGATGCCGGTGAGGTCCAGAATCAGCCTCTTCGACCGCTCGATAACTTCGTCCGGCAGGTCTCCAAAAGTCAGATCCGCAACGAAGGATGCCAGTTGCCTCGTGATTTCACTCATCTCATCCGCCTCGCCTGACCTGTTTTCGCTATCATGGTCCTGAACACGGGCGGCGACAATAGGCAAGGGTCCGGACCCCAGGTCAGGCCAGCGCGCTTTTAACCCGCGACGACATCCGGTGCCGGAGGCGCTCCACTTCGCGCCTGCCGCGCGACCACATCCAGTTGAGCATGATGCAGCGCCGTTGCCCTTCATAGGGGAGATGACCATGCCAGGAGCGGTCAGAGCGCCTGATCGCGACAAGGGTCCCGGCATTTGGCGGTATCTCCGCATAGGGCCGGTTAAAACTGTGCGAACTCCTCAGCATACGCAGCCGGCCCGCATCTTCTTCCCAATCATCGTTCAGATACAGCGCGCAGGAAACCACTCTCGACTTCGAGTCGGTGTGGATTTTTCCATCCGTGATCCGGGAATGGCCCCGGACAGAAACGAACAATGGCTTGAGGGTCAGGTTTATCTGGAATTTCTTGCCTATCAGATAGATGAATTCCTTTGAACGGAACTCCTCGATAAGACGCGCAAAAGCCGGACCGTATTCCAATTCCTCAAGGGGAAATGCTCCAGGCTGTTCAATGTGTGGAAAATCCTCCCAGAGCCGTTTCAGGTCCGGCGCACCCAGGACGTTGCCGGCGACCAGAAACTTGTACGGCCATTCATTGACGTGTGCCCCCCAGATCGCTTCAAGATCAATCATGGCTCACCTCATTTCCTATGTATGGAGGTGACCACAAAACAACCCGGCGCCACTGCTGGAAAGTGCGCGATACGCCGCTGCGACAATTTGGGTATGGTCCGGCCCGGTCAGTGCCGCCCGGTCATACAAAATAGACAGACGCCGTACCGGCGGCCACGCCCAGCACGGCCATGACGTTCAGAGCCAGCTTCAGATGCCGCATTTCACAATCTCCCTTGATTCCGTGCTACGCAGGATTGGTCGCGCGGGGCCGCAAAAAGGTTCAAAGGAAAGACCTAAAAAATGCCGCCAGCAAATGCAGACCTGGTTATCCGCAATGCAATGCTCATCGATGGCTCCGGCGCGCCCGGCGCACCGGGTGATCTGGCGGTGACCGGAGAACGCATCACTGCTATCGGGCCTTCGCTGGATTGCAGCGCGGAATTTGAAATCGATGCCGGTGGCAAAGCCCTCGCTCCGGGATTCATCGACGCCCACACCCATGACGACCGGGCCGTGCTCAGCAACTCCGCCATGGCCTGCAAGGTCTCTCAGGGTGTTACCACCGTCGTCACCGGCAATTGCGGCATATCCATTGCGCCGCTGACCATCGGCACGCGCCCGCCGGGGCCTCTGAATCTCATATGCCCGGACCCGTCGGATTTTTTCCCCGACTTCGCGGAATATTTCAATGCGCTGGAAAAATCGCCGCCAACAGTGAATGTCGTTGCCCAGGCCGGGCACGCGACGTTGCGCGCCGGTGTCATGGACAGTTTTGGCCGGGCCGCGACGATGGATGAAGTCGACCGGATGAAGGTCCTGCTGCGCCAGGCGCTCAGGGACGGCGCGGCGGGCCTTTCGACTGGACTCTATTATGCGCCGGCCAGGGCCGCGCCAACGGAAGAAATAGAAGCCCTGGCCCGCGTGCTGCATGAGGAGGGCGGGTTCCACTCCACCCATATGCGCGATGAGGCGGATGGAATCACGGACTCCCTTGAGGAAACATTCCGGATCGGGCGCACCGCGCGGGTACCCGTCATCATCTCGCATCATAAATGCGTGGGGCTGGCCAATCACGGCCGCTCGGGCGAGACGCTGGCGATGATCGACGCGGCGCGCGCAACACAGGAAATAGGTCTCGATATCTATCCCTATGTGGCCTCTTCCACCATTTTGCAGAAGGAGCGGATGGCATTGTCCTCGCGCACGCTCATTACCTGGTCCCAAAAGGCCGATGGCCTGGAGGGACGCGACCTTGAAGACGTGGCCGCCGAAATGGGACTGAGCGTCGATGCGGCGATCGACGCCATTTCGCCGGCCGGCGCGATCTACTTCATGATGGACGAG